>CAZFNT010000050.1:2273-13615 GCA_964520315.1 uncultured Gemmatimonadota bacterium | reverse complement strand
AATCCCACGGCCAAAGTCAGCCGAGAAGAGGCGTTCGGGCCGGTGGCGATCCTCGAGCCCTTCGATTCGTTCGATGAGGCGCTCACGGGGGTCAACGCGAGCGTGTTCGGTCTCCAGGCCGGGGTCTTCACGAGGGATCACTATCGGGCACTGAGAGCGTGGGACGAGCTCGAGGTCGGCGGTGTGGTGATCGGCGACGTACCCTCATGGCGGGTGGACCATATGCCGTACGGAGGGGTGAAGGACTCAGGCCTCGGGCGGGAAGGGATCCGCTGGGCGATCGAGGACATGACCGAAGTGCGACTCCTGGTGACTCGGGATTTGTGACCGAATAGGCTACTCTTGTGGTTGCGGCGGTCACATTCGAGGCCGATTCGGTCCACAGATGCCGTCAAGACGGCGATCACCGGCTGGCACCAAGGATGCAATGGAGGGTGGATCCTCGAAAAGGAGCACAAGCTTGCCCGCTACGCCCCCACACGATCCAGACAGATCCGAAGCCCCCCGTGCGATCGCTCGCCAGCTCGCGTTCGGATTCGGCCTGGTCTCCCTCGTGGCGGTGGCCATGTGCGGAGTGCTCATTCTGCAATTGACCCGGGTCGCGGGACTCGTGGACTCGATGCGACACGATGAAGATGCGATTCGCGGCGGAGCAGCGCTTTCCGCTGCGGTTCGAGAGCAATACGTGCACCTCGCACATACCTTGATCGAGGGGGACCGCTCCCGCCTCGGACACTATTCCGACGCGCTTGCGCGCGTGGAAGCGAGCATGCGGGCGATCGAATCGCAAGTGCCGGCCGACGAGAGCTGGAGACTGGAGAGAATCCGTGGGAACGCCGGCGCGATCGACGATCGATTTCGCCGCACGCTCCTGTCTGCCATGGAATCGGGAGAGACCGAGACCCTGCGCCGCAACCACCGTCAGGTCGAAGAGCTCTCTCTCGAGGCTTCTCTTCACGCCGACCAGATCGCCAGAGCCATCGAGGGTCGCATGGTCGGCGCGCACATTTCAGCGACCGATGTCACGCGCCTGGGGCTCTTGAGCGGTGCCCTTTGTGTGGTTCTGGTGGTCGTGCTCTCAATCCGCTACACACTGGGGCTTCGAGAAGTGGTGCTGAAACCGCTGAGTCTTCTAACAGAGGCGGCCCGTCAGATCGGATCAGGCGATCTAACGACCAGGGTAGGTAAGATCGGGCGGGGAGAGCTCCAGGCGGTGGCATCGGCCTTCGACCGCATGGTGGGCGAGCTGCTGGCTCGCGAAAAACGAGTGCTTCGCGCCGAGCGAATGGCCGCGATCGGCCAGCTCGCCGCCGGAGTGGCCCACGAGATGAACAATCCGATCGGGATCATCAGGGGCTACTTGAAAACGATGCAGCCGGACGGGGATCGACGGGTCTTGCGCGAAGAGCTGCAGATTCTCGACGAGGAAGCGTCCGCCTGCCAGCGCATAGCCGAGGATCTGCTCACCTATGCTCGCGCCCCGAGACTCGAGCTCGACCGCGTGCGGATGCACGAGCTCCTGGAGAGGAGCACCCAGCGCCTCCGTGAATCGGAAGAACTGGGAGATGTAAGTGTTGTCGTCAGTGCGGAAATCGGAACGATCAAGGCCGACCGAACCCGGCTCCGGCAGCTCGTGACCAACCTGCTCAGAAACGCGGCACAGGCGTCCGCGGCGGGAAGCGCCGTCGAGCTCGGGGGGCGATCGCTCGCGGATCGAGGGTATGAGCTGCGCGTCTCGGACTCCGGTCCGGGTGTCGACGAGGCGGAACGTACCAAGATCTTCGAGCCATTCTACTCCAAACGCTCCGGCGGATCGGGGCTGGGGCTCGCGATCTGTCAAGGAATCGTGGGCGCCCATGGGGGCAGCATCGAAGTGAGCAAGGGCCCCCTCGGAGGCGCGGAGTTCCTGGTCGAGCTGCCTGCCGATCCGCCCGATCTCGTGGCCCCCGCGGAGACCCTGTGATGGCAATCCGACCTGTGGTACTGGTCGTCGACGACAAGCCGAATATGCTCCGTCTGCTGAGCAAAGTGCTGCGATCCGATGCGCACGTGATCACCGCCGAGAGCGGCAAGAAAGCCTTGGAAGTGCTGGCCCGGGAGCCCGTGAATGTAGTCGTGTCGGACCTCAAGATGCCCGACATGGACGGCATCGAGTTGTTGAAGAAAAGCAGGAGTCTGCGACCGGGGGCGGAGTTCGTGCTCATGACCGCCTACGCGACTGTCGGAACCGCGGTGGAGGCTCTGCGTCTAGGCGCATACGACTACCTGACCAAGCCCCTCGATCCCCAAGAGGCCCGAGCGATCGTGTTGCGTGCACTCGGCCGCGCCCGCACGCTCGAGAGCGATGCCGCCGGACCGGTCGAAGTTCTCCCGGACATGACTGCCCGCTCCGCGGCGATGCACGAGCTCGCGGATTTGGTGAAGCGGGTCGCGAACAGCTCCGCGACGACGGTCATCATGGGCGAGACCGGCACGGGAAAGGAGCGGATTGCTCGGGCGATGCATCTGCTCAGCCCCCGCTCCGGGCAACCTTTCGTGGCGATCAACTGCGCCGCGATGCCGGCCAATCTTATCGAGAGCGAGCTTTTCGGACACACTCGCGGCGCTTTCACGGGTGCGGTGCGCGATCGGGGCGGTCTCTTCGAGGCAGCGCATCAGGGCACCCTTTTCCTGGATGAGATCGGCGACATGCGCCTGTCGTTGCAGGTGAAGCTCACGCGCGCGATCGAGGAGGGCGCCGTTCGGCGGATCGGAGACTCGCGTGAGCGCGCCGTCGACGTGCGGATCATCGCCGCGACCCACAGGGACCTCGAATCGATGACCCGCAATGAGACCTTTCGGGAAGACCTCTGGTATCGCCTCAACGTGGCGATCGTGCGGGTGCCGCCTCTGCGGGATCGCAGGGACGATATCGAAGTGCTCGCTCTGGGCTGTCTGCGCGACCTCGCCGGCGGGATGCCGGGTCGTGAGCTCACCGGTTTCACGCCGGCCGCTCTGGAGGCTCTCGAGCGGTACGATTGGCCCGGCAATGTTCGGCAGCTCAGATCCGCTGTCGAGCGCGCTTGCCTGGTCGCCGAGCGATCCCGCATCGACACAGAAGACCTTCCCTCCGAAGTCGGCACGTCGGGAGCCCGTCGAGACGATGCCGACGATCTCTCCGCATTGCCATGGGCGGAAGCACTCGAGCTCGGTCAGAAAGAGGCGGGGAAGAAGTACGTGGAGACCGTCCTGAGGCGGTTTCGCGGCCAGGTAGCCGACGCGGCGACCCACGCCGGAGTGGAGCGGGAGAGCTTCTACCGGCTGATGCGGCGCTTTGGCGTGGATCCTGCGCGGTATCGATGACGCTTCAATCGACGTAAGACAATCGCGGGACGCGGACGTCAAAAAGGTGCATGACCCGAAAGGGCGAATGCCACAACGCAGCGCTTTCGGACCCGACCAAGTCCACGGAGACCTGCACGAATCGGCTTCGTCAGCTCGCGTTTTCCGGCGTGGTGGTCATCTACACGAGCGACACGCACTTTCTGACGGAGCTGGCCTCGGTCGATTTGGCATTGGGCGACATTGAGAACGCGATGCTGCGGTTCTCGGAAATCCTCGTTCTCGACCCCGAGAACCCGAGCGGGAAGCGCCATCTCGGTTCCAAGGACTGACGAGCTCCGGGCGAGATCTTCCCACCCAATCGTGACAGAGCGGGTCACTCCTGTGGTGAATGCGGTCACATATGTCGATTCTCGCGTCTACAGACACGACAGACACGACTCAGGGTCGGCTCGGAGCGTTGGCACGACGATTGCTGTTCACCCCTTTCCGCGTCCTCGGATCGATCCAACCCTGGAGAATCAATGAACACTAAGCGCCTCTCCTCGATCGGCAGCGCCGCGTTCCTGGGTCTTTTCATCGGACTCGGTGTGCAGCGTGCCAGCGCATCCGAGACTCTGGCGGACCTTGTTGCACACGCCCTTGCGCAAAACGTCGAGATCGAGGCGCTAGAGGCGCAAGTCGATGCTTTGGAGCACGACGAAGTCCGCGCGGGAGCCTGGCAAAACCCGTTGCTGACGGTCGGGTACCAGAATGTTCCGGCGAGCTCTTTCGCTCTTGGGGAAGAGCCCATGAGCATGCTGGCCGTGCGCGTTGGCCAGGAGATTCCCCTTTTCGGCAAGACGAGCAGAAGAGAGCGCGTGGCCCTATTCGCGACCGAAGCGGGGCGACGAGGCAGCGAGGAGAAAGAGCTGCAGGTAGGAGCGCTGATCAAGCGGCTCTACTACCGGCTTGGATTGACGCGACAGTTGCGCGAACTCACCGCCGAGCATGTCGAGCTCATAGAGCAGCTCCTGGACGCCGTTCGTATCAAGTACGAGGTTGGCCAGGCCGACCAGCATGACGTGCTTCGACTCGAAGTGCTTCGCGACCGACTCGGAGACGAACTCCACGACTACGATGCCCAAGAGCGCCAGCTCACGGCTCTGTCGAATGAGGTCCTGCACCGAAAGGCGACGACCTTCATCGCTACGCCCGCGGAGTTCGAGGTCCCGATGCCGCCCGGCTCGGCAGACGCGCTACGACGGATCGCGATGGAGTCCCGCCCCGCCCTCAGGCAGCTCGACGCGGTCATCGCGCAGCACGAGGCAGCCGCGGATCTTGCCCGGCACGAAGCGATTCCCGACCCGACGCTGTTCGCCCAGTACGGCGTACGTACGCAGATCGACAAGGGCCTGGGTGGCCAAGATCTGGTAACTCTTGGGCTGAGCTGGCGGCTCCCGGTCTTCTATCGCGCAAGGAACCGCGCACCTGCCGAGTCCGCCGCAGCTCGCGCACGATCCACGGAGGCCCGCAAGGCCGGATTGCGGGACGAGATCGGGAGCCGCCTGGAGCAGGTTCTGGCTGCCTGGGAGCGAGCCACCCAGAAGATCGAGACTTATCGAGATCACCTTGTTCCGAATGCTCACCAAACACTCGCTGCGACTTTCACGAGCTATCAGGTGGATCGTAGCGATTTCCTCTCTCTCTTCGAGGCCGAGTTGGATCTGCTGAACTTCGAAAAGACACTCCGAGTAGCTGCTGTCGATGCGCTGGTTGCACAAGCGACGGTCGAGTCGATCATCGGAAAGGAAACCCCATGAGAATCACGGCAACCATCTGTACGATGATCGGCCTCGCGCTCTCGACATTCGCGGCTTTGCCCTTGCATGTCCACGCCCAAGCGCCTCGCGTACAAGAGTCCGCGGAGCGGGCGATCTACACCTGTTCGATGCACCCACAGATCGCGCAAGACGCTCCGGGGATGTGTCCAATCTGCGGCATGACACTGACGCCTGAAGCTGCCGGCGAGATCATCCCCAGCTCTTCCAGTGCCGCGCCCGCACGGGACAAGGCCAAGGCGCGCAAGATCAAACACTGGGTAGCACCAATGGACCCCACGTACATCTCCGATGAGCAGGGCAAGTCCCCGATGGGCATGGACCTTGTGCCCGTGTACGAGGACGACGGCGGGGGCTCGGTCGTAACGATCAACCCCACGGTGGTTCAGAACATGGGCGTGCGCATCGAGCGAGTGGAGCGTGGAACAGTCTTTCGCCACGTTCGCACCATCGGCACCGTAGACACTGCCGAAGACCTGCTCTCGGTCGTCAACCTGCGCTACTCGGGCTGGATCGAGCACATATACGTCGACCAAACCGGCGTCTTGGTCGAGAAAGGGCAGAAGCTCTTCGACATATACTCTCCGGAGCTCGTGAGCGCGCAGGAGGAGTATCTGCTGTCCCTACGCAGCGCCGGACCCAACTCGCCTCTGGCCGAGAGCGCGCGAAGGCGCCTCGAGTACTGGCTGGTCTCGGAAGACACTATCGAGCAGATCGAAAGCGAGAAGCAAGCGTCGCTAACCGTGACGGTCGTCGCGCCTCAAACCGGATATGTTCTGCACAAGAGCGTCGTACAGGGAGCCCGCATAGAGGCGGGGGTGGACCTCTATCGCATCGGAAATCTCGACAGAGTTTGGGTCAATGCCGAGGTCTACGAGTTCGACGCCCCATGGATCCAGTTGGGGCAACGCGCCACCATGGAGCTCTCATATGTCGGTGGCGATCCGATCGAGGGAAGCGTTTCGTTCGTTCACCCCACGCTCAATCCGAAATCACGTACGCTCACGGTGCGATTGGAGTTCGACAACCCTCGGATTCTCTTGAAGCCGGGGATGTTCGCGACCGTCGAGATCGAAGCACGCCCGAAGGAAGATGTGGTCGTCGTGCCCGCCGAAGCGATTATCCACTCCGGCAAGCGACAGCTAGTGTTTGTCGCTCTCGAGCTGGGGCGTTATGAGATGCGGGAGGTAACAACTGGAGTCGCTGGTGATCGGCAGAGAACGGAGATTCTCTCCGGATTGCATCCCGGTGAGCGTGTTGTGACCTCTGGGCAGTTCCTGCTCGACTCCGAGAGCCAGCTCAACGAAGCCGTGCAAAAGCTTCTGGCCTTGCGCTTGCACACCGCCGACCCAGGCGCCGCCGCTCCCAATGATCACGATGCCGGCGCAGCCGGCGACTCTTATTGGACCTGCGGCATGCATCCTCAGATCGTCGAAGATGGTCCGGGACAGTGCCCCCTCTGCGGCATGGATCTGACCGAGAAAGCGAGACAGCCATGATCGAGTGGGTCATTGCGGCAAGCGTCCGCAACCGCTTTTTCGTTATCATCGTCACGGGCATCGTCATCGCGATCGGCATCTGGGCTTTGCTGAATACCCCCGTAGACGCGATTCCCGATCTCAGCGACGTCCAGGTGATCATTTACACCGACTACGCAGGCCAATCTCCACAGGTCGTGGAAGACCAGGTCACCTATCCACTGACTACGGCAATGCTCGCGGTGCCGTATGCGAAGGATGTACGAGGCTATTCGTTCTTCGGATTCTCCATGGTTTACGTCATCTTCGAAGATGGCACCGACCTATATTGGGCGCGATCACGCGTACTGGAGTACTTGAACTTCGCCAGCGGTCGACTTCCCTCGGCGGTCAGTCCGCAGCTCGGCCCCGATGCCACCGGCGTCGGTTGGGTTTTCGAGTACACGCTCACCGACTTCGGGCCGCGAGCTTATGTTCTTAGGCAGAAGTTGGACACGGATGCATCGGGTGTGGTGGAGAAACACGAGCTCCCGCGGCCCATGGAATCGAGCAGTGTCGGCGGCGAAGAGGTGGCAGTGTACTCGCCCGCCCGGCTCGCGTCGCTTTTCGGGATCCCCGATCCACCCGGCTCGACCACGCCGGACCGATTCGTTGAAGAATCGACACGCTACCTGGTCGAGACATTCGATGCCGATCGCGACAGGAGGATCTCGCGCTCTGAGCTGGCAATGGCCGCCAACTTCGAAGGCATCGACCTGTCGGAACTGAGATCGGTGCAGGACTGGTATCTGCGCTACGAGCTGATGAGCGTTCCGGGAGTCTCCGAGGTCGCCTCCGTTGGAGGGTTTGTTCGTCAATACCAGGTGGAAGTCGATCCGGAGAAGCTCCGCGCCTACGGAATTCCATTGGCAAAAGTGAAGACGGCCATTCAACGAAGCAACATGGATGTGGGTGGTCGACTGCTCGAGATGGGCGAGACCGAGTTCATGGTCAGGGGCAAGGGTTACTTGAGCTCGCTGGAAGATCTACGGAGTGTTCCAATCGGTGGCGACATGGTTTCGCACACGCCTATCTTGCTTTCCCAGGTGGCGGATGTGCACATGGGGCCGGAGCTTCGCCGAGGCATCGTAGAGATGAACGGCGAGGGCGAAGTCGTCACGGGCATCGTCATTATTCGTTTCGGCGAGAACGCTCTCGAGGTGATCGAGAGGGTGAAGACACGGCTGGAGGAGCTCAAGCTCGGATTGCCGGCGGGCCTCGAGGTTCATGTTTCCTACGACCGTTCCAGCTTGATTCGGCGAGCAATCGATACGCTCAAGACCAAGCTCTTCGAAGAGCTTCTCGTTGTGGCTCTGGTTTGCGTTGTGTTCCTGTTTCATTTCCGCTCGGCTTTCGTGGCGGTCTTCACGCTTCCGGTCGGCATCTTGATGGCGTTCATCATCATGCGGATGATGGGGCTCAACGCCAACATCATGAGCCTGGGCGGAATCGCGATCGCCATCGGTGTGATGGTCGATGCGTCGATCGTTCTCGTCGAAAATATGCATAAACACAAGGAGAGGGATCATGGCCTGAGTCAAGCCGAACTTGTGATCACCGCGGCACAGGAGGTGGGACCGGCGCTCTTCTTCTCTTTGCTCATCGTCACGGTGAGTTTTTTGCCCGTCTTCAGTCTCGAGCAGCAAGAGGGACGACTCTTCTCGCCCTTGGCCTACACAAAGACCTTTGCGATGGGGTCGTCGGCGCTCCTGGCCGTGACGATTATCCCCGTCCTCATGTACTACTTCGTTCGCGGCCCTGTGCGCCCCGAGGCGAAGAACCCTATCAGCCGCTTCTTCATCTTCCTCTACCGGCCAGTGATCGCCGCGGTGCTGCGCTTTCCCAAGGCCACGATCGCTCTGGCCGCGCTGGTCACGCTGACCACGTGGCTCCCCTACCGTTCGCTCGGCAGCGAGTTCATGCCTCCCTTGAACGAGGGAGATCTGCTCTATATGCCAACCACTCCACCCGGAATCTCGATTACCAAGGCGCGCGAACTACTGCAGCAGACCGACAAGATCATCGCCTCGCACCCGCAGGTCGAGCATGTGCTCGGCAAGGTGGGACGGGCAGAAACCGCTACCGATCCCGCCCCTCTCTCGATGATCGAGACTACGATTCTCCTTACTCCGAAGGAAACGTGGCCCGAAGGGAAGTCCATTGAAGACATCATCGCGGAGCTTGATGCGATGGCCCAATTCCCGGGGCTCACGAACGCCTGGACAATGCCGATCAAGACACGTATCGACATGTTGGCTACGGGCATCAAGACACCGGTAGGCATCAAACTGCTGGGAGACGACCTCGAAGAGCTCAGTGCGGTGGGTGAGCAGATCGAGGCGGTGGTGCGAGAGCTGCCCAACACGCAGAGCGTCTACTCCGAGCGTGTAGTCGGCGGCAACTACATCGATATCGACATCCGCCGGCAAGATGCCGCGCGCTTCGGCCTCACCATCGCTGATGTGCAAGAGATCATCATGAGCGCCATCGGCGGAATGAACGTGACCTGGACCGTGGAAGGACTGGAGCGCTATCCGGTGAACGTTCGATACCCACGAGAGCTCCGCAACAACATCGACAAGCTCAGACGTGTCGCGGTCCCGACGCCCATGGGTCACACGGTTCCGCTCGGATCGATTGCGGATCTGAGTATCGCCAAAGGGCCACCGGCGATCAAGAGCGAGAATGCTCGACTCACTGCCTGGATCTACGTGGATCTGCGAACATCGGATGTGGGCGGGTACGTCGACAACGCACGCGAAGCCGTCAGCTCTCAAGTCGCTCTTCCGGAGGGCGTATCGATCGTTTGGTCCGGTCAGTACGAGTACATGGAACGCGCGAACAAGCGCCTATCGGTTCTAGTCCCTCTGACTCTGGCGGTCATCTTTCTGCTCCTCTACGTACACTTCCGCAACATCACTGAAACACTCATTGTCATGCTCTCGCTTCCCTTCGCGTTGGTCGGGGGCGTTTGGCTGATGTGGATCTTCGAATACAACCTATCTGTCGCCGTGGCTGTTGGCTTCATAGCGCTCGCGGGCCTGGCGGCCGAGACGGGTGTTGTGATGCTTGTGTACCTGGACGAGACGTACGAACGTTGGCGCAGAGAGGAGCGCTTGAAGTCGTTCGCCGACATCCGAGCAGTCATCGTCGAGGGAGCGGTCGATCGCGTGAGACCGAAGTTGATGACCGTCGCGACGACCACAATAGGTTTGCTACCGATCATGTTCGGGACTGAGACCGGAACCAGGATCATGAAGCGGATCGCCGCTCCCATGGTCGGCGGTCTGATCTCATCGACCATCTTGACTCTTGTCATCATCCCAGCCGTCTATCTCTTGTGGATGCGTGTCGTGCATCGAGACGACTTTCCACAGGCATAGTCGGGAGAAATGTGCAATGTACGGACACTTGATTGCGTCGAGTTTGCTAGCCCTTAAGGCCCCAAAGAGGCGATTCAGCTGCGAGCGCCGAAGGCGCTCGTCAGCTGCAATCGCCTCAGTTATTGCGGCTCCGCCCGCAATAACCTATTTCAGCAGCACCATTCGCCGCGTCAACCGCTCCCGCGGCGTCTCCAGCCGGTAGACATAAACTCCACTCGCCAACGCCAAGCCGCCATCACTCTTGCCGTCCCAGTGCACCGAGTGACGCCCGGCGGCCAATACACCCTCGTGAAGCGTGCGCACGCGCGCGCCGCGAAGATCGTATATCCGAAGCGATGCGTTCATCGTTTCGGAAAGCGCGAATGCAATTAGCGTACTGGGGTTGAAGGGGTTGGGAACGTTGCTCTCGAGCGCCACCCGCGAGGGAACGCTCGGCGCGCCCTCATCCTCGATACCCGTGGTCATCTGCTCCCAGGCAACGACCGATCCGAGGATGTCGGCGATTAGCACTTCGTCCTGGCCCCAGCTCAGATCGAATCCGAATGTCGTGACCTTGTGGGTCTTCGATCCAGGCAGCCCATCGTAGGTCACGACCGCCGTCTCATCGCCCGGACTGTAGAACATTGCCGCCTCGGCGGCGGCCAGGGGCGTGAACGAGGAGGGAGAGTCCTGCACTATCAGCAGAGGACGGTCCAGGAAAGGACCGAAGATCTCATGACCGTCGACACCCGATACGACGGGGGAGTGTGTGTTGGTAGTCAAGCTGGACAGATGCAGCACATCGGAGAAGAAATCGCTTCCGGCAAGGTCTTCGTCGAAGTTCTGCCCGATCAGAATGAAGTTGACACCACTAGCGATGATCGGCGTCAGCGACGCCTGATCGGAAGCCGTCAGGGTTTCGCTACTCTCCTCTCCAGTGGCCCAGAGAATCGTTGCGTTTCCAGTGGTGAAGGGATCTTGAACCGTGCCGGAACCGGTTTCGACCGACCATTCATCGACCGCCGAATGACCCGCATCGCTCAACGCCTGCCGGAAGACATCTTCCGTTTCTTCACCACCATCGTCGTCGACCAGTAGCACCGCTGGCCAACCGATGACCAGCGAGAACTTCGTATGCGACACATATTCGTGGCCCATGGGAAGGGTAGTGATCTCGACGTCGAACTCGACGATGTCGGCCTCGTCGATGCTGCCGACCAGTATTGAGAAGGGATCGGCGGCGTTGTCGCCTTCATCTCCACCGGCGATGGTCCCGAACGACCCGCTGTCGTCGAGAATCGTCACGTTGGTGTTGTCGGTCG
>CAZFNT010000050.1:0-2263 GCA_964520315.1 uncultured Gemmatimonadota bacterium | reverse complement strand
ACGTGGGATGCGGCTCGGGAATCCTATCGCTGGCCGCGGTGATGCTCGGGGCGTTCCCCCAAACGCTCGACAATGTGAGGATCAAGTCGAAGGTCTCGCCGGACTCGCCCCGCCCGTCTCCGTCGCCCCCGACACTATCGTCGCTCAGATTCGACACGATCTCGAGAACCGGAATCGACCTGCTCACATCGAAGACGGCGCTCATCGTGTCGCCGGAATCGGAGATCTCCAGAACCGCGCACTCGGAGTCCGCGTCGCCGCCGTTGTAGGCGCGCGAGTTAGGCCATGTGCTGTAGTGGAAATTGCGCACGTCGTAGTAGCCGGGGAAAGGATCGCCCCAATCGCCGCGCACACCGTCGCGAAGCTCCAGATCGAAGCTGCCGGGCACACTATCCGACTCGATGTACGCCCACTCGTTCCAGTAACAGTCGGCTTCCTCGACCGTCGTCAGATAGTGCGGGCCGGAGTTGATCGGGTTCTTGCCTTCGTTCTTGTTGTTAGAGCGCGCTTCGTCGACGTGCCATATCAGCAGGCCGTCACCAGGTATGTGTTCGTCGAAGAGCGCCTTCTGGCGATTCTCGACCAGAAAGTACTCCCACCCGGGAGCGGTGGCCGTGGGCAGCTTGTAGATCACGGGGTGATCTTCTACACGAGGCACGTCGAAGGGGTTGTTGAGAACATCGTATTGATCGATCACGATCGGATCGACCCACCCGAGCGTAACTTTCGACCAGGGATCGAAGTGCACGGGGCGTGCGCCGCTACCGGTCCAGCTACCCGACGCCATGACGGTCCAATCTCCGTTTCCGGAGGAGCTGTAGTCGATATCGTACAGATCGGGGAGCCCCAACATATGGCCGAACTCGTGCACGAAGACGCCGATCGCGTTCGCTTCCGGCTCGGTCGTGTAGTCGCGAATGCGTACACCGTCGTTGGTCAGCACATTCACCGAGGATCGGTGCGACCAGATATGATCCGGATTGCCGGTGCTCTCCGCGCCAGGACCGGCGTGGACCAGGAAGAACGACTCGACTCTCCCGTCGGAGTCGGTGTCGTAGAGCGAGAAATCGATGTCGTCATCGGAGATCGCGACCATATCGGCGATCAAGCCGGCAACCGACTGCGGTCCTCCCCCCATGCCGTAGTCGTCACCCGTATTCGGAATGCCGTCGGCGTTGCAGTAGTAGCCCGACATGTCGTGGGGAGCCATGTACCAGACCACCGTGACATCGCCATCGAAGGTGAAGACGCCGTATGAGCACTCGGTGTAGTAGTCGTAGGCGCTCCCGCTGGGGTACGTGCCCCGCGAGAAGAGCAGCTCCTCATAGTGCGAGGGCGGATGGGCCACCTGATTGGCGTTCTCGTCGGGGAACTCGACCAGAAAGACGAGAGAGTGGGCCGAATCGCCGATCGCGGCGGTCAGACCTTGCCTCAGGGGCGAGGGGGCCCACTCGTTCGCCTCGAGATGCTGGGCGCTCATTTCGAGAAAATACTCGAATCGGCCCTCGGCGCGCATCTTCTCGATCGCTTCGGGGCGGGCCTGCGGCATGGCGGTGGCCGGATTGGGGACGGTGAGGGTGGCCAGTGCCGCGCAGGTGAACGCGAGACGGGTGGCGACGTGCACTCGAGACATGGGTAGTACTCCAGGTTGCTCAACAGAGAAGGACAAGCTTGGTACTATAGCGCGCTTTTGCGGCGGCTGCTGAACGGGCAAAGCCTACCTGTGGTTCACGCGCCTTCGAAGAGCGATCGGGATCCCGTCGAGCCGCGTGGGCAGGCCGTCGACCAGCACCACTACCGCCGAGCAGGCCGGCGCCTCCTGGTCGCGAGGAAAGAAGCGCAAAACCCGATCCTCGAAGAGGTGCTCTCGGTGGGTCGAGCCCACGCCGGCCACGACCACGGCTCGGCCCCCGGGCAGCTCGACTTCCGCTTCGGCGAGCTTCTCCAGTAGAGCCGAGTCGGTGCTCTCCCCCGCGGCATGGAACTCGCGCAGGAGCCACTCGTGGAAGCCATCGCAGAGATCGACCTCGACCTTCTCGGGATCGACCGAAGGCAGCCGAGCCTCGCTCCCGGCTCCGCGACGAGCCCGCCGGGCGGCCTTCGGATGCTCCGAGAGCCACTCGGCCCGTGCGCTCTCGGCCACCTCGTCAGGGCTCTCCGGCGCCCCCTCGCCCACCCAGTCCGGCGCCTGCTCGCGCAAGGCAATCTCCGCCGCAGCGCTCCACGGCGTGTAGGCGTTCGACCCGTCCTCGAAGAAGGCATC
>CAZFNT010000049.1:468-13798 GCA_964520315.1 uncultured Gemmatimonadota bacterium | reverse complement strand
CTCGACGTGGGCGCGCCGCTCCGCCAGCTCGGGTGAGATCGCAGTGGCGATCTCGCGACTTCTGACGCTTTCCAGGAGCGAGCGGGCCTTGCAGCGCTCGGCGACCT
The DNA here is from genome assembly GCA_964520315.1 of uncultured Gemmatimonadota bacterium. GTDB lineage: Bacteria. Next base: position 13,691 of record CAZFNT010000049.1, on the reverse strand, counting down.
GGAAGGCCTCGGCTCCTTCGTTGGGTGCGGGCGGGTCGTTGCGCAATAGGAATGACAGGGCATCGGAGAAGAGCGGCAGTGCATCCTCGAGTACACGCGCCCGGTGGAGGTCCGATCCGATCCCGCGCAGCCACTTCTCGAGCGTCTCGATGGCGGATCGGAACGCGGCGCGTGCTCCCTCGTCTGAGCCGGTTCGGGCGAGACAGCGGGCAAGAGTGTGTTGTGGTTTGCGGAGCTCGTTGAGATCACCCACATCGGACAGAATGCGACACGCGGCGTCTGCGTGCTCGAGCGCGGAAGCAGGTCGGCCGAGATCGAGGTCGAGATTCGCCAGGCTCCCGAGCAACTCTCCCTCGGCTCGCCGGTCCCCCACTTCCCGACGGAGCTCGAGTGCGGCTTCATATAGCTCCATCGCACGTTCGGGAGAGCCGGTCTGCCGGTGCAGATTCCCCAAGTTTCCGAGTGTGATGCCTTCGGTTCTACGGTCTCCCACCTCGCGATGGACCTCGAGTGCCGCTTCATAGAGCTCTCTGGCGCGATCGGGAGAGCCGGTATCCCTGTGCAACCCGCCCAGGCCCGCGAGCACGATTCCCTCGGCTCGGCGGTCTCCCGCCTCGCGATGAATATCGAGTGCTGTTTCGTAAAGCTCCTTCGCGCGCTCCGCGGAGCCGGTCTCGTTGTGCAGGATCCCCAGGTTCCCGAGCACGATCCCTTCGCGGCTCCGATTCCCTACCTCACGATGAATCTCGAGCGCGGCCTCGTAGTACGCCCTTGCCCGATCGGGCGAGCCGGTCTCCATGTACAGGATGCCCAGGTTTCCGAGCACACTCGCCTCGCGCGGGCGGTCCCCGGCTTCACGATGGATATGGAGTGCTGTTTCGTAAAGCTCCTTCGCCCGCTCCGCGGAGCCGGTCTCGTGGTGCAGGGCCCCTAGGTTACCGAGGTCCATCCCCGCGGCCTGTTGGCCTCCCGTTTCACGTTTGATCTCGATCGCCGCCTCATAGATCTCTCTGGCGCGGTCGAAAGAGCCGGTCTCGTGGTGCAAGATCCCCAAGTTCCCGAGCGCCATCCCCTCGGATCGACGGCTTCCAACCTCGCGTGCGATTTCGAGCGCGGCATCATGGAGCTCCCTCGCGCGGTCGACGGCGCCCGTCTTATTCTGCAAGAGCGCCAGATCCCCGAGCGCGATCCCTTCCCCTCGCCGGTTCCCTACCTCGCGATAGATCCCGATCGCGGCCTCGTGGAGCTCTCTCGCGCGATCAACGGAGCCGGCCTCTTTGTGCAGGATCGCAGTTTCCCCCAGCGCACTCGCAAGCGCGCGGCGATCTCGGTCGACCCGTGCTTGCGAAGGGCCATCGGCAATGATCCCGAAGGCCTGCACCGCGCCGCGCATATCCCTGACCGTGCCACACAATGAGCAGAGAGCTCTGGTCGCCCACCGTCCTCCTCCTTCCTCTGCGGCGACCCCGGAGAACGTGCGGACTGCCTCCTCGCCACACCCAGTCTCCCGCTTCACCCTCCCGGCAAGGAGCGCCGCGGCCGCCCGCGGCAGGGCGCTGGGATCCCTCTCTCCCGCGGACGCGAGCCCTTTCACCACCAGCTCCGCGTCCGAAGATCCGCGTTCCAGAAGCCGCTGCCCCAGTGCGATTCCGGTGATCGCCTGGCTGCGGCCTATGGCTCCATCCGGCCTGTCCCCACCCACGAGCGCTACGACCGCCCCCCCGAGGCGCGCCTCCACCCATGCCGGGTCTAATTCAGACGACACGCGCAGCGCGACCTGAGCGAAAACCACATCCTCGATCCGCTGGTACGCCTCCCACCGCAGCATCGTCTCCTCAGCCCTACGCGTAACCTCCCCGTCCTCCAGCCCTTCGAGCCCCTGGCCTTGAGGAGCCAGCGTCGAATCCGAATCTCCGCCTGTACATTCTTGGTCGAGGCCCTCCCAACCGACTGCTGTGGCCGCCCTCTCCCGCCCCTCCTCGATCCCCCGCTCCAGGCTCTCCGGCAGCGGCCCCAGCCCGGGGAGCCCCCTTCGCTGCTCCTCCGCAGCCCACCGCTCCGTCTCGTCCCCCGCATCCCACTGCGCGACAGCAACGGCCTCGAAGACCGCGGGGCCCCACGAGTCGATCTGCTCCTGTACATAGAGCCGCAGCGACGCGTGGCGGCCTTCCGCGTCGAGCTCCAGGAGATGTGCTAGCAGCGGCTCACGGTCCAAGAAAGTCACTCCCATCCGTTCGTCGCGGCCTCAGGGCCCCGACACTCACTCGCGCCCTCTTGTCGAGCATCTCGTCTCGGGCCACGAAGGTGCTCGGAAGCCTTCGACCCGCGTCCATCTTCGAGCGTAACGCGCCCTTATCTCCGCGCCAATCCCGCGAGGGGATCGATCCGGTCCAGACGACACAACGAACCCCCGCGGCAAGAAAGCCCAACGCCTCGGTAAGGGGGAGAGCAGTGGACGACAACAGATCCACCCATCCACTCGGAAGGTTGCTTCCGAATCACAGAACAGGAGAGACCCATGAACTTCCGAATCACCATCGCTTCGATCGCCCTCGCGGCTCTCACGAGCGCATCTCAAGCTGCCACGACCCCCGCGGGCGAGGGCAGCCCCTACCTCGACCTGGTCGAGGTCTTCATGCGGCCCGACTTCCGCGCCATCAACCCCCAGGTCTGGCCTGGGCTCGTGGCAGCCGAATGGATCGCCTACGCCGAGCACACCGCCCGCTCGCAGCGGGAGAACGAGGCTCGGACCGATCTCGAGGAAGCGCGGCGTTGTCCGACCTGCCCGCCCCCCTCGAGAAGCGCCACCGCGGCCCCGGCGAATCGCAGCTGGTAGCCGCGAGGAAGGGGCGCGCACCGTCCGCGCCCATGAGGTGGCCCCGTACTGGGGCCGCCTCGCCATGCGCTCCGGCCTCAAGAATAGCGAAAAAGGGACCTCGCTCGGTGTTCTGAGAAGCTCGGCGCAGATTCTGGAGCGATCGATCCCCGAGAGCGGGCGGGGAGAGGCGGCGGAGCTCGCGGGCTTCATCGGCGCCGAGGTCGACCGACTCGGTGGAGTGGTGAACGACCTTCTCACCTTGGCCCGTCCCAGACAGCTACAGTTGGAGCGAACGACACTCTCCGCGCCTCTTCTTCGCGCCGCCGATTTCGTCGAGCCTCAGGCGCAGCAGCAGGGTACGGAGATCCTGCGCGCGCCGGCCGATGTCGACTCGACGTTACTCTGCGATCCGGAGCTGATCTACGAAGTCGCGCTCAATCTCCTCGTCAACGCCCTCCACGCCACCGAGGGAGCGGGCAAGGTCGAGCTGCGATTGTTGCCTCCGAAGCGATCGTACGTCGCCTTCGAAGTGCGCGACGAAGGGCCCGGAATCCCGGCCGAGCTGCGGGAACAGATCTTCCTTCCATTCGTCAGCGCCCGCGAAGGCGGAGTCGGCCTGGGCCTGACCTTCGTCAAACGTGTCGTCCATGGGCACGGCGGCCGGGTGTCGCTCGAGACGGAGATCGGTGTCGGCACCACATTTCGCGTGGAGCTCCCGGCGGATAAGGAGGTGGAGAGATGAACCCGATCGTCATCGTCGACGACGACCAACGCACACGACGACTCTTGCAGATCCTGGTGGCCAAGCTCGATCTCGACTCGAGGGCCTTCGAGAACGCCGAGACCGCCCTGGATCACCTGCGCGGCGAAAAGGCGTCTCTGGTCCTGACCGACCTCAAGATGCCGAGAGTCGACGGGATCGAATTCATGCGGGCTCTGCGCGAGATCCGAAGCACGATGGAGCGCCGCGGCAACCCTGCTCGAGATCGGCGAGCGCACGCTTTTTGCGAAATTGAAGAAGCACGGGATTTGAATCAGCCACAATCCCCCACACATATCGGCACCGCGATCATCGGAGAACTTGTAGAAGCGTTCGGAAAGAAGGTAGCGGGTGCCGCGCCCACGCCCTTTGCTTTCAATAACACCCAAGTCGACCAGTCTGGAGAGCCGCGAGCGAAGTCGCTCCGGAATCGCCAACTGGCGATGAGTGACGTCGAGCAACAAGAAATCGATGGAACACTTTGGCTCTGGCAGCGGCCGGTCTCGCTCCCTTCCCGCACACGCGTTCAGAAGCAACGGCGGCCCCGCCCCTTCGTGGGTCGCAGCCACTGGAGCTTGCGTCGCCTGCGCGGGCGGGGGAGCGATGTCGCGTATCGCTTCCACGATCCTCTTCGACCTCAGTCCACATACCCCAGAGTTCGCAGGGTCTCGAGGGTGCGCTGGTCGAGGGGCACGTCGATTTGGGTTCCCCCTCGCTCGAGGGCCCCGGTCTTGAATCGATCGATCTCGGTCGAGAGACGGTCGGTGATCTCGGGGTGGTCGGCGGCGAGGTTCCGCTGCTCGGCGCGGTCGTTTCGCAGGTCGAAGGGGGCGGGGGATCGGCCGTCGTCGATCAGCTTCCAGCGGTCCTGAAGGACGGCCCAGAGGTGGCGGTCGCGCTCTTGACGATGGGCGAAGATGGGGGGAGGCGAGCGGTCGCTCTCAGCCGGCAGAGAGACGCCGTCGAGCTCCGGAGGCGCCTCGACGCCAGCGAGGTCGAGGAGGGTGGGGACGATGTCGAGGGTGAGGGTCGAGGCGCCGAGCTTTTCCACTTCGTCTTCTTCGCGTTCGCGCGCGTGGGCCCGGTGCGCCATGAAGCCTTCGACGATGCCGTGGTCGGTGGGGTAGCGGCCGGTGACGAGCGAGGCGGTGGCGGGGGCGGTCTCTCGCGGGTAGCCGAGAAGGCTCAAATGATCGGCACGCAGGGTGTCGATGAGGATTAGGACCACATCGGGCCGGGTGCGGGCGCTGGAGCACGCGTTCGGCGATGCCGCGAGCGCTAGCGCGAGGATGAAGATATCGAATAGGCGGCGCCGAGAGGTTGACAAGAGAGCACTCCCGGTCGGAGCCGCGGGGCGGGTTCGATTGAGGTTGCGCAAGAACGAGGCTACCATCTGCCCATGGTTGAAATCGATTTACAGAACGGCGAGATCAAAGGCCGGGTGATCGCGGTCGAGGGGCTCGATGGATCGGGCAAATCGACGCAGATCTATCTGCTCAAGCGCTGGCTCGAGCTGACCGGGCACCGCGTCTGGTTCACCGAGTGGAATTCGTCGGAGCTGGTCAAGGGCGCGACGAAGAAGGCGAAGAAGGGGAACACCCTAACGCCGACCACCTTCTCGCTCATTCACTGCACCGATTTCGCCGACCGCTTCGAGCGCCAGATGCTGCCGCTCTTGCGGGCGGGCTACCTGGTGCTGTGCGACCGCTATGTCTACACGGCCTATGCGCGCGACAGCGTGCGGGGCGTTCCGAACGAATGGGTCCGCAACCTCTACTCCTTCGCACCGGCCCCGGCAATCACCTTCTACTTCCGCACCCCCCTGAAGACCGCCCTCGACCGCATTCTGGTTGGGCGCCCGAGGCTCAAGTTCCACGAGGCCGGCTTGGATCTCGGCCTGAGCACGGAGCGCACCGAGAGCTTCAAGCTCTACCAGGGCAGGATCATGGAGGCGTACGAGGGGATGTGCGACGAGTTCGAGTTCGAGATCATCAACGGCGCGCTGCCGGTCGAAGAGCAGCAGCGTCAGGTGCGCGCCATCGTTGCGGCGCGTCTGGATCTCGACTCACTCAAGATCGAGGCCACTGAATGAAGAAGTTCTTCGGCTCGCCCATGGCGGGAATCGCGACCGACGCACTCTCCGGGCCCTTCATCGTGATGGAAGGGGCGGACGGCTCGGGGCGATCGACCCATATTCAGCTTCTGAAGAGCGCGCTCGAAGAGGACGGCTACGCGGTCGTCGACATCGGGCTGCTCAACTCCGATCTGGTCGCGAACGAGTTCGCCACGGCCCGTGAGGGGAATCTGTTGGGGCCGCTCACGCGCGGGCTCTTCTACGCCACCGATCTGGCAGACCAGATGGAGAAGTCGATCGTGCCGGCGCTTCGCAGCGGCATGGTGGTGCTATGCGACCGCTACGTCTACACCTTGATCGTTCGCGATCTCGCCCGCGGGGCGAGCCTCGAGTGGCTGAGGTCGGTTTACGGCTTCGCGCTGATGCCGGACGCGGTGGTCTACCTCGAGGTCGCGCCGAAAACGCTGGCGCGTCGTGTGCTCGCCCGGGACGGGCATATGGAGTACTGGGAGTCGGGTATGGATATGGGCCTCTCCCGTGATCGCTATCTCTCGTTCATTCGCTATCAGGAGCGGATCGCCCGAGCCTTCGATGAGCTCGACGAGCGCTTCCACTTCGAGAGGATCGACGGCGAGCGGCCGGTTGAAGTGGTGCAGGAAGAGCTGCGCGCCTATGTGCGGCCGATCGTGGGGTCGGTCGCGGCGGGGTAGGTGCGCGGAGCTCCCGGCTCATTCATCGGGTCGGGCGTCGGCTCACGCGCCACTCTGCCACGGGGCCGATCTTCAGGCGACTCCCCTCCCCCGGCAAGCGCGTTTTCGCGCACGCCCAGCACGGCGCCGAGGAAGAGGAAGACCACGGTATCTGCGTAGTTCATCGCGGTCATGTCGGTGAAGAGCGACTGGCCGTAGAAGCCGATCATTCCGCAGGCCGCGGCGATGACGAAGGGGCGCATCGGCTCGAGCCCCATCTGGGGCAGGCGCTTCCGGAATCGGTTCAGCTCGCCGATCATCGTCCAGAGAAAGCGACAGTATAGGGCGAGGCCCACGACGCCCATGGTGATGGTCATGCGCAGGAACTCGTTGTGGGGAGTTGTGTTGGAGAGGTAGTAGCGGCGCCCGATGAACTCCAGGCGAGGGAGCAGATCTTGGGTCTTCAGGAAGGGGTAGGTGTCGAAACCGTAGCCGTGGCCGACCAGAGGGCTCGCCTTTATGAAGTAGAAGCTGGTTACCCACATGCCGAAACGTTCGAAGATCGAGCCGATGTTGAGGATGCGGTTGTCGGGGTTCGACACGGCGATCGGGATGGCTACCGCTACACCCAGCACGCCGAGAGTGCCGCCCACGACCATCGCCTTGCGCAACCTCGGAAACCAGAGCCAGAGCAGGGGAGCGCAGAGCAGAAAAGCGAAGTACACCGAGCGTGTGTAGGTCACCAGGGCGCCGACCGAGCATAAGAGGACCGCCGCGATGGCCAGAATGCGCGCGGGCAGCCTCTTCTCGGTGAGAAGCAGGAAGAAACCGAGCACGACGCCCTGGATCATCGAGACGCCGAGCACGATCGAGTTGCCCATAGGCCCCCCCGCCCGGTTGACTTGCAGATTGTGCAGCCCGCCGATCTCGTCCATTTGCAGATTGGTTGTGATCGAGGCGCGATCGACTTTGCCGATCCCGAGGCCCAAGACCTGATCCACGAAGGCGTGAAGGCCTAGAAGAGTGGCGGCCAGCATCAGCGAGATCGCGATTGTCCTCACCTGGGCCGGCCGGGTGACCACGTGCTTCATGCCGAAGTAGATCAAGAAGGGGTAGATGTTCTCGTTGATGACCTGGCGGAAGGTCTGGGGGGGGGTTCGCCCCATGAGGACGCCGGAGACGATCATCGCCCCGATCAACATCAGCCATGCCCGATCGAAGCTGGTGAAAGGGAGTCGGTCCCGCCTGCCCACGAGAATACCGAGCAGCACGAAGGCCGTGATGCCGTAGATCCCCAGTCGCTCGAAGTTCAGATTCGGGATGCCGGCCCCGAGCTCGATCTCGGTCGCGCGCATGACCCAAGGCGCGATGATCACATAGAGGCCGACAGCAACCCAGGGCGCGTGGGCCACGCCGGCGAGCACCAGCGGAGCGAGCGAAGCGAGCGCCAAGGCGATCCCCAGGAATGGATCGATCACGGCGGCGACGGCGGCGGCCAACACGAGGCCCGTGGCCACGAGCGCGAGCGCAATGCCCCGCCTACTCTCGTTCTGCTGCTTCGTCGCGATCATGGCTTGTTCATGTTTCGAGTCGACTCGGGCTCTTGTATCTATCGGGAGTCGAGCCTAGAGACTACAGCCCTCGAACAGATCTCAGAACACGCTCGAAGCATGTCGATCTCACCAATAGGGAGACCTTCGATTGATCCGTTGACGATCTCGTGTTTGAATGCCCTGTAAGCGGGGTGATTCTAAGAGCCCTCGCAGCTGTCCCAGGAGGCTGGAACGAAGCGATGCCGATGTCGATTCTAAGCACAAATCGCGAATCCGCGCTGCAAGCCGCAGCCGGGATCACTACGAGCCTGCTGATCTGCTCGTCAGCACTCGGTGTCGTGAATCGCTTGCCGGACGGATCCGGCTTCGAGACCGGTCCCGACGGGTGGGACGTGATGCCCCACCGTCCGATCCAGGACCCTGTGGCTCCTTCGACATCGTACCCCAGGGGTTGGCGGATCGGCGTTGCGCCCGCCGACACGACGGTAGAGGGCAACTTCTCGCTCGTACTCGAGGGGGGGCCGACTCTTCAGTACCACGATGTGCGCTGGGGACCGGTCGAGCTCGAGCCGAACACGGACTATACCTTCAGCGCCTATCTCAAGGTCGAGAGCGACTACTACGCGGGCGGGTGTGAGGCTGCCGGCTTCGGCTCCTTCTTCAACGTCACCAACGGACCCGGTATCGCCATCTCTCCGAAAATGATCCGCGACCAGGACTCCGATCTGAGGACCTGCTTCGAGCGGATCTACTTCCACTTCAATACCGGCGACATCGCGGAGGAGAGTCGGCATCCGCAGGACAAGTACGGGTTCCGGCTCACGATCGACACGACGAAGCTCGGCGCGACCGACTCCACCGACTACCGGATCTACATCGACGCGGCGCAGGTGAGCATCGGAGCCACCGCGCGGAGCTACATCCCACCCAAAGTGCACGACATCGGGATCGACGTGATCCCCGCGGGCGACGACGACCAGGTCTCCGAGCGCGCGCTACGCCACTACAAGCTCTTCGAAGAGAGCGAGCCGATCGAGCTTCGCTACTGGGTCTACACGCGCCCGGGGTCACCAAGACCGCAGCGTGTCGGGCTGCGCGTCGAAGACGCCTATCTGCGAGACGAAGAGAGCGCTCCGCTCATTCTGGTCCCCGGATTCCCGATCGCGGACCCGGGTGTGGGAGGGACCGGCACCATCACTATCGACCAGGCCGATCTGGAAGGCGGCAGCGGCACCTATAGAGTGCTGGTCGGCGCGCCCCTCGACGGTGAGTGGGAGGAGTTCGTCTTCGGTGTGCTTCGCCCCCCCCATCCCGACGCGAATGTGCCGGCGGACGACCACCAGTTCGGCGTGCAGCTCGGCAACTTCAAGTATCTCCACCGGCTGATCAACCAGGACGGCGACCCGAGCAACGATCGACCTGAGTGCGAGCAGGCTGAGAACGGCGATCCCGAGTGCACCACTCGGGTGCTCTATGCCGACGGCCCCGATCCGAATCTGCCCCTGTGGATGATCGAACGACTCGGAATCCCCCACCTGCGCATCAAGCATGTCTTCCATCCCAAAGGCTACGCACCGACGGACTCGATCGACGGCACTTGGGATCTGACCTACGTCGATCGCTTCGTCGATACCGTCAATCAGTACGACCTGAACATCCTCGCCATGACGGGCGATGTGCTCCACAAAGTCGAGGACTTCTCGGCTCAAACCGTGACCGGCTACCCGGTCTGGATGAATGCGGACAGCAGCGGTTGGCAGGCCTTTCTAGACGGTAACGAGCGGATGTACCAGGAGCTGGCCGCGACGCTCGGCGATCGCGTTCACGCCTACGAGGTCTTCAACGAGCCGACCGCGATCCGGAACTCGATACAGCCCGCCGACCTAGCCCAGCTCGATCAGGTCGCCAGCGACGTGATCGCCAACGCCGGGCTCGACGTGAAGGTGGTCGGTTTCGGACTGACCGGCCTGGGCCCCAGGGGTGTCAACGCCGCGCCCGATTTCCCGCAGGGGCGAGACGCGCTCGTGGGAGAGTTCATCTCGATGGGCGGGCTCGAGACCATGGATGTCGCCGCAATGCACGTGGCCGTCACCCAAGAGATCGATGTCTATCCGGACTCCCTCTACAACCATGGCCTGGAGATGCGGCTGGCGTACTGCAGCCGGGCGCTCAAGACAGAGCTGAAGCGACTGATCGAAGCCCGGGATCCCGACAACATCGGCTTCCCTTTCTGGGTGACCGAGACGAGCTATCTCTCCGGTTCGGTCTATCCCAAGTTCGATATCCCCGGTGCAACCGACATCGGTCTGCTGGGGCGCCGCGTCGATAGCCACCGTGAAACGGCAAGGCTCGTGGCGCAGGAGTTCGTCACGCTTCTATCATCGGGCTGGGAGCGAGCCTACTACTTCAATTTCGACGCTACGCTCTTCATCGGTGTGAATGTCGGGGTGTTCCGGACCTTGGTCGATGTCTACGGGTCGCCGCGCACAGCCCTCGGCGCGTTCTACAACTTGTCGCAGAATCTGGCGGGCGCCCGTTTCGTCGGGAAGTTCGAGAAGGCACACTCCAAGCGGGTATTCGTGAAGTTCGAGAGAGGCGACGACGACATCATCGTTCTGTACTCCCTCGACCCGAACACGGTCGACATCCCCTTCCATATCCAGGAACCGTCGATCTACGTCGATATGTGGGGGGCTCAGGTGGAAGACCCGGTGCTCTCGCCCGATCCGATCTACATCCACGGACCGGAGCTCGACCTCAACTCGGTCGCCGGTCAGATCGAGGAGCAGGCGGCGAAGTTCGACGATCTGGCCGTGAAAGGTGAGGACGACGAGCCCACGCTCCGTTTCGATCGCATCCCCAGAACCGGCAAACACGAGTGGGACTTCGAATGCGCCGCGCACCTCTGGCTGGCCCACGAGCCGAATCCGGAGGACTTGACCGGACGGACGATCGACTACGTCCAACGTTTTACTGATGGCATCAACCGCCAAATGGTCCCCGAGGGGGAGTTCTTCCAGGGCTACGCGGACGAGATCAACGGTGTCAGCACATCGGTGCACAGCGGCGAGACCGTGTTCACTGGGTCGCGACTGCTCGCTCACTCCGACTCGTTCACCGAAAAGGTCGCGGTCGTGGAGGGTGACGTCGAGCAGTATCTGGTGATCAGCGAGCGTGGAAGCGCGCAGTTCGGAGTTTATCTAATCGGCTATTCCGATCCCGCGATCAGCCAGGACCCGCGCTATCGCCTTCTCGATCTGGATCCCGGTTTCATCGATCCGATCGAGAAGAGGATCAACATCCCTCCCCATGAGGTGGATCTGATCGAGGTGCTCGAAGAGGGCGGCTTCTTCGTCGATCCGAGCGAGGAGTATCTGCTGGATATCGTCACCTTCGCCGTTGGCGATGGAGCGGTGTTCGGCATCGATGACGTGCGCTATTTCGACGACATGGCGGCCCCGGGCCGGCGGGGCCTGAGCTCGGACATCTCCCCATGAGGCGAATCCGTCAGCGAATGTAGCCGAGAGCTCGGAGGCGATCGAGAACCTCCTCATCCATGTAAGAGGAAGGCTCCACGGCGATGACCCGATCGGAGCGCTCGTACGAGGGCACGTTCCGTAGCGGGTGCTCTTCCCAGAAGCTCGCCGGGAGCATCTCCCCGGCGACCTCACCATCCATGTCGTCCGGTACGGGAACGCCGAGCAGAGCCAGCACCGTGGGCGCGATGTCGTAGATCGAGATTCGCCCGCGCTGTGCGCTGTGCTCGACTGGCCCTCCGGCCATGATGAAGAAGCCCTCGGGACCTCGCTCGTGGTCGTAGGTGCTCTCGAAGCCGTGATCGGAGAGGACCATGACCACGGTGCGTTCGTCGGCATGGCTCGCCACCTTCTCGACGATGCCGTCGCAGAACTCGTAGTAGCGCTCGATCGCGTCGTGGAAGCGGCGCTCGGGATGGGTGTCGAGCTCCTCGGCCGGCAGGTCTTTCTTGTTCCATGTGTAGTGATGGAGCCCGTCCATCGCACGGAAGTACACCGCCGCGAAGCGCCAATCGGGCAGGTAAGGGAAGACCGCCTCGGCGAGCTGCACAGTGGATATGTCGCGGGCCATGTTCTTGCGCACGGTTTCGAACCAGGATGCGTGCTCTCTGGTGAACGATACGATCCCCTGCTCGTCCAGACCCCTGAGATCGACGAGCGAGAGGAGCCGGGCATCGTCGATCTCTTCGGGAGAGACCACCGATGCTTCGAGGGCCGGCGCCAGGCTGTCGGGATGCACGATATTCGGCACCTGGGCCGCGACACCTTTCATGAGGTGAAAGCGCTCGGAGACCTGGATTCCGTGCATCGGTCTCGTGGGGTGGCTGATGTACCACTCCAGCACCATGCTCGGCAGGTCGAACTCCCCCAGGATGTCCCAGAAGGGCCGCGCTCGCACGTCGTTCGTGCCGTAGATCTCGACCGGCAGGGCGAGCCCGGGCCAGCGATAGCCGATGAGCTCCACGAAACGGATCGCCAGCTTCAACACCTTGGTCAGGGCGGCCATGCGTTTGGTTTCGAGACGGATCTCGGGCAGCCCGAGCGGCAGGCGAGTGCGAATGAAGCCGTGTATGCCGTGACGAGTTGGGAACTTGCCGGTGGCGACGCTGGTCCAGATGATGGGGGAGTAGGTGGGGATGTCGGTCTCGAGATCGGCGTGAACCCCGCTCTCGATCAGGGCCTGGATATTCGGCAAGCGCCCGGCGCGGAGCATCGGATCGAAGACCGACCATGTGCCTCCATCGAGCGGGATCATCATGACGCGCAGGCCGGTGTCGTCGGCGCCGCCGACCATCTCGGCGCTCACGGTCTCGGCCGGCCAGTCGAGCACCCCCCCCTCGTCGAGCATCCGCGCCAGGCGCTCGCTGGAGTCGTAGCGCGGATCGGGCCCCAAGGTCGCGACGCGCAGGGTCGCACCGAGGAGGAGAAGCAGTCCCGAGACGACCACCGCCTTTCGGGCACGCGCCGGGGAAGAGATCGCCAGCCGGCGTGCGATCAGATAGGCGAAGATGAGAACAACGACGATCGCGAGCGTGATAGCCGTGCCCTCCACGCTGCGCGGCCGCGTATTGACCCGGTCGCGGTAGTGGGAGACCGAGAGCAGAAGAGCGAAAAGACTGGGGACAGCTACGACGCGGGCGATGGCGCGGTCGGTCGCTCCTGGAATCCCACCAGCCACCCAGGCGCCGATCCACGCCACGACGGAGCTCGCGAGCCCCAGCAATAGGGAGAGCCAGATGTGGCCGAGACCGAGCGGGAAGACCTGATTCACTTCCGTGAAATAGGCCGCTTCG
>CAZFNT010000049.1:0-458 GCA_964520315.1 uncultured Gemmatimonadota bacterium | reverse complement strand
TAATTCAATGTATCGGTGGGTCTCCAGGTCGCGCTGGAGCCTCTCGTCGAACGAAGGGTCGCCGTGGTGGTGGCGACCTCTTCGAACGCTGCCTTCGTAGGTGGCCGGCGGCCGATGCGCAGGGCTCGATAGGTCGTCGCGGAGCATAGCGAAGAGCACGCGTCCGTCCATATCGGCGGCTGCCGGAAGCCCGAGTATGTGCAAAGCAGTTGGCACGATGTCGACCGTCCGGGCGCCTTCGATTCGGCTGAAGCCCCCGAATGCCGGGCCGCGCCCGGCCACGAACCCGTCTCGGCTGTGGTTGCCCTCCCAGCCGCGACTGGCCAGCAGATCGAGGAGAGGCCATCGGTTTCCCTGGTCATCGGCCACGAAACGACTCTCCAGGGCTTTCGAAAGAGGCACGATCTCGAAGCGATAGGCATAGTTGAAATGGATCGCACGGTCGTTCGGGATCGCCT
>CAZFNT010000048.1:0-13818 GCA_964520315.1 uncultured Gemmatimonadota bacterium | reverse complement strand
TACTTAATGAACGGATAGCTGTTACTTAAGCAGCCTCAGCGGCCGGCACCACAGCGACAACATCGGCCTTCTCTATCCGGCGGCGCTCCCCGACATAGTGGGCGAGCTTCTCGATCTCGATCGCTAGCCCGGTGAGGTTCTTTCCGCGGCAGGCCAGAAGCGCTTCGGCCGCCTTGTCATCGATCTTGATTTCGCGCCGGGCGAGGTCGCGTTTGATCGCCCTCAGCGCATCTCCCGGCCCGGGGCTATCGGCCGAAACGAAGAGCGCGCGCTCGAGCCCATGGGCCAGCTCCTTCTCTTTCAGCGTGAGTGCGACGGTCTCGATCAACACCAGTGTCGTGGGCGGCGCATCGGCAAGCCCCTCGAGCAGACGGCGGCGACGAGCGTTATGCAGAGTTTGAAGGCTCCTCACCAGCACCACGCGCCGGTCGGCCATCATCGGCAAGGTCGCGCACGCGGAGAGAACACGGTCGACGTCGATCGTGTCTCCGCTGAAGCGGTCGAGATTGAAGTCGGCGAGGCCGGGGTCGACAAAGTGCTCGAGAAGCTGCGCGAGCGCCCTATCTCTCAACAGCGCTTCTTCCCCGACCACCAGCACAAAACGCGGAGAATCGCCACGCTCGAGCCAAGCGCTCAGCTCGGCCGAGTCGATCTTGATCCCTCGCTTCCCTCTCTTCGACGGTGCGCCCATCGTCTCTTCCACTTCTCTAACGGTAACGAATGCCAACGCCGAAACGATGCCGACTCGGGGACTCGGCCTCGCGCGTCCACGCATAGTCGAGAATCAGGCGATACTGCGCGGTGGTTCCGATCCCCAGAGTCCAGGCCCGGCCACCTTCTTTCCAAATCACGCCTGACCTGCACTCGAATCCCTGGTCGGTCACCGCCAGCGCTGTTCGGATGAGCTCGGCGTCCCACCCGCTGATTCCGTCCGCCTCCACGAGCACCGAGCCCCCTCCGGCGCCGCGATAGGTCGCTCCCACGGCGGTTCGACGGCCCTGCGGACCGTTCTCTGCCACATCGCGGATCGTCGCCCCAATAGCAACGCCCTGATCGAGGCGCGCCGCAGCGTTCAAATCGAAAGAGAAATGGTCGATGCTGCCTCCGAAATACTCGATGTCGAACCCGTAGGCGACGCCCGGCAAATCCGGTAGCACGAACGACGCCTGCCACCGATCGACATCGCCCCCTCTCTCGAACAGGATTCCGGCCGGCCCGCGCCTCAGTGGATTCCCCTGCACAAGAGCATAGCGGCGAACATCTCCGGAACCCAAATCGGCGAACGCCGCCCAGCTCTCTTCGCCGATTCCGAGCGCCGCCGCGTTGCCGCTGATCGCCCACACGCCGTCGAGGGGGACCGCCTCCACCCCCGCGAGGCCGTCCGGGCGCGCCCCCGCACCGATCGACATGAGCAGCAGTGGGATCCAGGATTGCAGCATTGGTCCGATTCCGCTCTCCGCCGTCGCCGGAGAGATCGGTGGACTATAGCCGCTTCCCGGTCAGATGTTCCGCCTGCGGAGGGCGAAAAGGAAGGTCTCGGCCAACAGCATGATGTCTTTGCGGAGCGACCAGTTCATCACGTAGTCCAGATCCCAACCGACAACATCGTGCATGCCGCCGTCGCGGCCGCATTTGATCTGCCACGGACCGGTGATCCCCGGCATCGCACCTAGCCGGCGCCGTTGGATCCGATCGTACTTCGCGACGATGAAAGGCATCTCGGGGCGAGGACCTACGAGGCTCATCTCCCCCCTAATGACGTTGATAAGCTGTGGCAACTCGTCGAGGCAGGTGCGCCGAAGGAACCTGCCGACCGGGACGATGCGAGGATCGGCCGCGTCGGAAGGCGTGGGCGCGTAGGCGGGCGCGTCGGCGTACATCGTTCGGAACTTGAATATCTCGAAACGGCGTCCGCCGAGGTTCTCGCCGCGTCGCTCTGCACCGGAGTGGCGGGAGGAAGATTCTCGCCGTCGATCCTGACCGATCCGTACCTGTCTGAAGAAGATCGGCCCCTTGGAACTCACGCACACCATCGCGGCGAGAAGAAGGAGCGCGGGCAGACAAACAAGACAGAGGCCGAGGGCGATGACGAGATCGAGGCCTCTCTTGATCAGAAGACGGGTCTCGAGACTAAGGCCCGTGAGCTCTCCACGGGGGCCTCTATCGCGGGCTTCCAGGGGTTTGAATTGCATCGCGGCCGCGACGACCGCTCGATGCTCCAGGGCTTTGCCCATTGCCGATCCTCATAATGGCGCCTGCCTCGTTTCCGCCGGTCGGGAACGGTTGACCGATCCGTCGCGTCCGGCGCGCGGTAGCCGCATAGCAACATGGTTGTAACGCCGGTCCTCAAGCCCAAACCCCCGTTTGAAGGAGCGGCGAACACTCGCTTGTCGAAGAACCACTCTAACCCGGTCTGGGGCTCCCTCAAGCGATTTCTCCGCCCGGAAGACCCCTCCTTACTACCCCTCCGCGATAGCCTCCAAAACGAGATCGCCGATCCGGTCGGTGCCGAAGCCGCTCCGGGCGTCGAGAGAGGGCAGACGACGCTCCGCGAGCACGCGCCGAATTGCACTTTCGAGCCGAGCAGCCGAGTCATGCTCACCGAGGTGATCGAGCATGAGCTGGCCGGCCGCTATAGCCGCCAAGGGGTTGGCCTTGTTCTGGCCTTTGTACTTCGGAGCGGAACCGTGTATCGGCTCGAACATCGACACCCGCCCGGGGTGCAGATTCCCCGAGGCGGCGATCCCCATTCCGCCCTGGATCATCGCGCCCAGGTCGGTCACGATGTCGCCGAAGAGGTTCGACACGACGATCACGTCGAAGGCATCTGGGTTCTTGAGCATCCACATGCACGCCGCGTCGACATATGCGTGGTCGGTCTCGATGTCGGGGAACTCCTCGGCTACTTCGGCGAAGGTCCGAGTCCAGATGTCTTGAGCTCGGATGGCGTTCGCCTTGTCGATCAGGGTGACTCGTTTGAAGCGCGGCGTCTTGCTCGCCACTTCGAAGGCGTACCGCACGACCCGCTCCACCCCTTTTCGGGTGTAGATCATCTCGGCGATGGCGATCTCGTCGGGCGTACCCTTCTTGAAGATCCCGCCGAGTCCTGTGTAGGCGTCTTCGGTGTTCTCCCGAATCACGACCATATCCACATCTTCGGGGCCGCGGTCTTTGAGGGGGCAAAGATGCTCGGCGAAGAGAGTGATCGGCCGGTAGTTCACGAAGAGATCCAGGTCGAATCGAATCCGCGCGATGATCTTCCGCTCGACCAGGCCGGGCTCGACCCGCGGATCACCGATCGCCCCGAGATATATGGCGCCAAAATCGGTCTTGAACGACTCGAAGACATCATCCGGCAAGAACTCGCCGGTCTCCAGGTAGTGATCGGAGCCGTAGGGCAGCTCCTCGAAACGCATGGAGAACCCGCCGATCTCCGCCAAGGCGCGCAAACAGCGCTTCCCCTCACGGACGACCTCGGGACCGATGCCATCACCACCGAGCACGGCGATTCGGTGCTCTACCACGCTACTCTCCTTTTCTTCTCAATGGTTTCAACTCTCTTCGACCAGAGTGCGAATCCGATCGCTGCTCAGGTTGTTCCGCGAGGCTTTCGCGGCCTGAAACACCCGATCGACCCGCTCGCGCGTCACGTCGTAACCGCGCTTCTCCAGCCAGTAGATAACGTTCGACTCGCCGCTCATCGGCCCGATTTCGATCGTCTGCGAGCGCCCGAACCAGTGAGCCGGAACGCCGCTGTACACGCGATCGGCCAGGTCCGCATCGCCCTTGCTCTCCGCCTTGATGATCGCCGCCGCATGCACCCCGGTGCCGGTGCGAAATGCGTCGTCTCCCGCCACGGGGTAGTTGATCGGCAGAGGTATACCCGATGCCTCGGCCACGGTCTCGCAGTACTCCGCGAGGGCGGTGAGGTCTCGATCGATGTAGCGAAGCAGCCGCAGGTTGACCAGCAGCAGATCCATCTCGGTGTTGCCGGTCCGTTCGCCGATTCCCAGTGCTGTTCCGTGCAGTCGATCCGCGCCGGCTTCGAGAGCCGCCAGGGAGTTTGGCAGGGCGAGCCCGCGGTCGCGATGGCCGTGCCAATCGATCGCGACATCTTCACCCGATTCGAAAACGACCCGCTTCACGTGACCGATGAGCGCGCGCACCCCGGCTGGGGTCACATGTCCCACCGTGTCGCACACGCAGATCCGTCTCGCTCCGCAGTTGATAGCCGTGCGATAGAGCGCCTCTACGTCGGCGGGAGCGGCGCGGGTCGTGTCTTCGGTGACGAACATGACCGAGAGCCCCTCCTTCACGGCGAAAGAGACGGCCTCTTCGGTGCGGCGCAGCAGAAGATCGAGGGTCCAGCCCTCCGCGAACATGCGGATCGGGCTCGAACCGATGAAGGTGGAGACCTCTATCTGAAGCCCCACATCCTGGCTGATCCGGGCGACCGGCTCTATATCGGCAATGACGGTGCGGGCGGCGCAGTCGGCGGCGATCGAGAGCTTCGCGTCGACGATCTCACGGGCGAGGATGCGAACATCGTCGGCCACCGCCTTTCCCGCACCCGGAAGCCCGAGATCGGCGATGTCGATCTGGAGCCGGTCCATCAAATGGAGGAGCTTGATCTTCGTCTCGATCGAGAAGGTCGCGCAGGATGGGGACTGCTGCCCGTCGCGGAGGGTCTCGTCGTCGAGCGCCACCGGCGTGGGAAGGGGCGGCTCGATCGCCACATTCCAGTCGTAGACCAACTCTTGGACCAGGTCTTTCATGGCAGTCCTTTCTCCACCGACCCTCAGAGTCGCTTGAACTCAGGCTTGCGCTTCTCGACAAAGGCCTGCGTGCCTTCGCTCATGTCTTCGGTGCCCGCGAGAACGCCGAACTGGCAGGTCTCGAAGACCAATCCGTCATCGAGAGCGAGATCGGATCCGCGATGCACCGATTCCATCGCGGCCTCGACCGCCAATGGAGCGTTCGCCATCATCCGCTTGGCCAGAGCCGTCGCGGCCTCCAGCAGCTCGGCGTCGTCCACGATCCGGTTGACCAAGCCGATTCGGTGAGCCTCTTCGGCATCGATCATCTCGGCGGTCAAGATCAGCTCGAGCGCCCTGCCCTTCCCTACGATGCGGGGCAGCCGCTGCGTGCCGCCATAGCCCGGAATGAGTCCCAGTCCGACCTCGGGCAGACCGAGCCGCGCGCGATTGCCGGCGACCCGCAGCGTGCAGGCCAGCGCCACCTCGCAACCGCCACCCAGAGCGAACCCGTTGATCGCCGCGACCGAAGGCTT
The DNA here is from genome assembly GCA_964520315.1 of uncultured Gemmatimonadota bacterium. Taxonomy (GTDB): domain Bacteria. Next base: position 8,528 of record CAZFNT010000048.1, on the reverse strand, counting down.
GCCCATCCCCTCGAGTCGCCCGAGGAGCAGTTGCCCCCTGCGTGCCAGGCGCTTCGCCTCGATCGGGGTCAAGGTGGCTAGCTCCTTGATATCGGCACCCGCGATGAACGCCTTCCCCTCGCCGTGCCAGACCAGCGCGCCGACCCCCTCGTCCTTCGCCACATCTTCGATGGCGTGCTCGAGCTCACCGATGGTGGCGGCGTTGAGTGCGTTCAGGGCCGAGGGGCGATCGACACACAGGAAGGCGATGCCGGCCCGTTTCTCCAAGACGATGTTCTCGTACGACACAGTTTTTCTCCTGGAAGACCTGGTCATGCGCTCGACCGCCCGAAGAGCCGTCGGAGTCTGACCCGGACGGCACGGCGCGCCAACCCAATTCGCGATTCGCGAGAATTGCTCACAGATTGGCCGGGGGATTGCGACGCGAAGCGAACATCGTGCGATCCAGCGCGGCCACCAAGCGCCGGTTCTCGTCAGAAGTGCCGACCGAGATCCGCACGGCCTCGGGCATGCCGTAGAACCCCATCGGGCGCACGATGACGCCCTCGTCCATGAACGCGCCTGCCAGATCGACGTGAGCAATCGGGCCCTCTTCCGGTGGACGAACGAGCAGAAAGTTGGTGTAGGAGGGGGTGACGCGGAGCCCGCGGACACTCAGCTCCCGCGCCAGCAGCTCCCTGCGCTCTCGGTTCAGACGCACCGCACGCGCGACATGGTCGAAGTCGCCGAGAGCCGCCAAAGCCGCTACCTGGGCGAGACTCGAAGTGTTGAAATGCTCCCGCACGCGACCGATCGTCCTCATGAGCTCGGGGTGTCCGATTCCGTAGCCGATCCTGAGCCCGGCCAGGCCGAAAGCCTTCGAGAAAGTCCTCGACACGATCAGGTTCCGCCGCTCCATCCGAGACCGCAGCGAAGGAGCTTGTTCCGCGACATACTCGAAGTAGGCCTGATCGAGGAAGAGCACGACCGACTCGGGTGTGTTGTCGATGAACTCCAGCAGCTCGGCCGCCGGAACCATCCGACCGGTCGGGTTGTCGGGATTGGCCAGAAAGACGACCTTGGTCCGGTCGCCGACCGCCCTGGCCATCACCGCGAGATCGGCCTGATCGTCGATCGTGGGAATCTCGACCGGCACCGCTCCCATGAGCCGTGTCGCGATCGCGAACTTGAGAAACGAGGGCTTGGCCAGAACCGCCTCGTCCCCGGCATCGAGAAATGCCTTGGCGGTGTTCTCTATCAGCTCCACGGAGCCGTGTCCCAGAACGATCCAGTCGGGTTCGACGTCATGACGGGCGGCGAGCGCCTCGCGCAGGCGGTTCCCCGCCGCATCGGGGTATCTATGGATCTCGTCGAGCGCCTCGCGCAGCGCCGCGGCCACAAGGGGAGATGCGCCGTACGGGCTCTCGTTCGAGGCGAGCTTGACGATATCGGCACGCCCGGTCGATCTCGCGACCGCGGCCGCATCTCGCCCGGGCTCATAGATCGGCAGATCGGCCGTAGCGGCGCGGGGCCTAGCCTTCATCACCTGCGTCGATGATTGCTGCGAAGCCGATCTCATCCCCTCTTCTTCTTGAGCGCCTCGATCTTGTAGACGGCCGTCGGACCCCAGGTAGGGTCGCTTTTCGCCTGCTCGTACTTTTCGAGCGCTGCATCATAGAGCCGTTGCCCCTCGAGAGCTTCGCCGAGCGTCACGAGAGCGAAGGCATCGCCCGGCTTCCGCTCGAGCGCCTTTTCGGCCGCCTTCTCCGCTGCGGAGAATCGCTGTAGCTTGGTCAAGTTCTCGGCCCACTTGGTGCACGCGGAGGCATCGGAGCGGCTCCCCTCGCACGCATGGCGAAAGGCCGTGACCGCCTTGGCGGTGTTGCCCTGCTTCTCTTGGAGGAGCCCGAGGTTCTTGTGCGCCTTCGTGTACGAGGGCTTGATCTCCGAGGCGGTGCCGCCCCCCTTGTCATGAGCCAACGCAAGCTTGAAATAGGTCTTCACATCGCGCGGCCGCAGCTCGATCACCGCCTGATAGTCGGCCACCGCGCCGGAGTAGTCGCGCAGGTCCATCTTCACGCTGCCACGAGTGGAGAGGGCCTTGTCGTGATCCGCCTTGATCGCCACCGCGCGATCGAGTGCCGCCAGAGCCTCTTTCGGCTTGCGCAGCTTGCGATAGGAAAGGCCCAGCCCGAAGAAAGCGTTGGCGTTTTCATCGTTCGCCTCGATCGACTTCTTGTACGCGGCCAAAGCGCCCGCATAGTCGCGGGCCTTGAAGGCTGTATTCCCCTCGTTGAAATGCTGCTTCGAAGGATCGACGACCTTGCGCTCGCTGACCGACATCTCCCCGCGAGGGTCCGCTTCTTGGGCTTGGATTGGGAGCGAAATGGCCAGCACGGAGAGGATCAAAAAGCAGGGGCGGAGCATGCAGCAACCTCCGAAAAAGACGGTTCCACGGCGTCTTGCCGCATCGAAACGGAAACCTCAAGCGTACGTTCCCGCCCGCCGAGGCGTCAAGACCGCCGGCGAGGACCCGACAGGGGCAGCAGCAGCGACACGAGCGCCCCTTCGCCGGGAGAGGAGCTGACCGCGATCGCCCCCCCGTGGGAACGCACGATGCCGTAGGTCACCGAAAGACCGAGTCCTCGACCACGGTCGGGGCCGCGGGTGGTGACGAATGGGAAGAACATCCTCTCAATCAGATGGTCCGAAATCCCCGGCCCTTCGTCCCTCACATCGATCCGCAAGACCGGATCCCCCACCTGCAACGAGGCATCCGATTCCTCGATCGCATCGAGCGCCTCTAGCCCGAAGCGACGGTAGTCCTCGTCCGAAAGCTGCTCCGCAACGCTCGCCTCGATCTGAATCGTACCCTCTCGACCGGCCTCCTCCATGGCTTGCACCCCGTTCCAAACGATGTGCTCGAGCGCCTTTCGCATCCGCTCGGGGTCGATCTCGACGCTGGGCAGATCCAGAGGCGCGCGCGAAACCAGATGCACGCCGCACTCCTCGACGCGAGGAGCCAAATCCGCCACCGCCTCCGCCAGCCACTCCGCGGCACGAACCGTCTCCAGGGCCAACACCGGCGACTTGGTGAAGGTGAGCAGCTCCGCGATCAGCTCGCTCGCCCTAAAGGCGCTGTTCGCGATGATGTCGAGCTTTCGGCCAACGGTCTCGTCGGATGTATACGAACGCAAAAGCTGCGCGTACCCGGCGATCGGCGTGACGAGGTTGTTCATCTCATGAGCGAGCCCCGCCGCCGATTCCTGAAGGGTGGCGAACTTGGAGGCCTGTAGACGCGCCGCGATCTCGTCTTCTCCCGCCGCATAATCCTGTCGAGCGCCCCTTCCTTCTTCGGGGATCCTCATCACCGAGATCGGGATCTCGCCGCCATCGGCGGCCGGCTCCTCCGCCCCGCGCCCGCCGGAAGTACGCCCCAGCTGCGCCAGCATCTGACCGTACGCATCGGCCAGAGTGCCGTCGTGGATCAATAGCGTGGCTTCCCCACTCCACCCGCGACCGGCGGGTCGGCTCGGCAGCGCCAAAAAGACGGGAGGCAGAGCGCCTACCAGCAGCCGCCTGATCTCTCCGGAGGGCCAGACCGCGTCGGGGAACCAGAGCAAGATCGCATCTGCGTTCTGGTCAGCGGCGACCAGACGATCATGGATCTCGGCCGCATCCCGGCATTCTCGCACCCGCGGCTCGAACCCCATTCGCCCCGGCGGAACCGTGGGAGCGCTCTGCCCATGCGCGACCGCGACCAGCACCTCGGCATCGAGCGGCCGAGCCGCGTTGGCGGTGACGCCGCGCGCCCGCCGGCGGTTATGCCACTTCGATCTGTCTCCTGGGCTCTCGATCACGTCGGGGGATTCCTCGCGCAAGAGGCTGGCGCCGCCCGATCGATGCGGCCGGTTCACCAGCGCAATCTGGCCAGTATACTGGAATAATGACCCCATTTCTGGATCCCCCGCCACTCTATTCGTCAAAGAAGGGCGCCCCGGGGCACCCGAATGCCAAGACTTGATACGCGGATTGCTTGCCTCGGGCTCCACGAATTCACCACCCTCGCACTGTCAAAGACAGGATCTCGGTCGTCAGCTCCTTCGCCAGCAGCTCCAAAGCGAAGGCCACGGCCTGCTCGTCGTCCGCCGGCCCCTTGATCGCCATCGTTCCCTCCAGATCGGTCGAAGACGCGAGATCGACTCCTCGCACGGCGTCTCGAAAGAGGAAAGCGACCCGCAACGCCAGGTCGGTCTCGTCGGCCCCTTCGACGATCTCGTAACGCGTGAGCGAGACATCGAGCCTGCTATCTCCCCTCCGCCCCGGGAGAACCGCCAGCGTGTTGTCCTGCACGAAGGCGTCTCGAAGCGCCTCGGTCAGAACCGATTCCGCTTCCATCGACGCGGGGGCATCGGCCCCGTCGACCGTAACGGGCGGAATAGAGATGCTGTGAATGTGGTCGGGCAGAAAGCCGCCGACGCCGTATCGACAGCCCGCTACCGCTATGCACACCCAAACGAGTGCACGGCGCCTGATTCGATCCACCGGAACTCTCCCTCTGTCGACTCGGATCGTGGTCAGATTCTGGGGAACGCGAAAGGCCGGGACACTATCACGAGCCCGCCGAAATCGGGGGGGCTGGGGGGAGTTTTTTGCGGCTTTTCTTCAAGGTCGATTCCTTGGACGACGCGAACCCTCGGGGGGCGATATGCGAGCTCTCCACTTCGACCGCGAGAACCACGCAAGATCCAGTGGCCGCGCATCGTCGAGGGGCTGGGCCGCCGGCGCTTCTGAACACGTTCGCCGGCACCCGACCAGGCTCACCGCGGGTGGATTCACGCGCCTCCGACAAGCACGATCCAGGCCAGAAACGCCGCGGAGCAGGCCAGGAAGACGATGCCGCCCAACGAGAGCATCCGCCACGCCCGACCTGGCCCCGGGACATCGCTGGGAACGAGGCGGACGACGCAGTAGTGGTTCAATGCAGCATAGACTGGCGTAACCAGCAGCGTGAGGGCGCCCAACACCCGAATCAGCCGCACCGGATCGGGAAGAGCCGCGAGCACCGCCATCCCCCCCACCGTGGCGCCGATCAAGTAGAGCCGGTAGATCTTGCGCGACTGCGGCTGCCGGCATCGGGGCGCCCCGCGCAGCAGATCGATCGTGGCCACCAGCGTGCGTGGAAAGCCGTCCATCGCCGCATAGCAGGTGCTGAACATCGCGGCGAAGGCCACCACCAGAAAGACCGGTCCCATCCAGGGTCGAGCCTGCTCATAGAGCGAAGCGAGGCCGAGCGCCACGTCGACCTCCGCCTCCAGCACGATCCCCGCCGGGCGCAGAACAACCGATCCCAGGCTCACGAAGGCGACCGCCAGCACGAGCGAGAGCCCGTATCCCCACGCCGTATCGACCCGAGCCCATCGAATCGTCCCGATATCACGCGCGACCCCCCGATCTTCGAGGCTGCGCTGCATCCAGAGCGAGTGCCAGATCGACACCCCCACGCCGGTCGGCATCCAGCCGAGAACCGAGGCCACCAGCACGATCCCACCGGCGGGAATCGCCCCCGGAACCAGCCCCCGCACGAGCGCGCCCGGCTCCGGAAGGGCGGTGGCGAAAGCCAGCAGCGTCCCCAGCACCAGCGCCGCCATGACCACCAGATTGACCTTCGCCAGACGGCGATAGCCCCCGGTCCACACGAGTGCAAGCGCGGCGAACGCGACCCCCGCCCCCCAGGCCGCCAAGCTGCCGAAAGCGAACGCTCCGCGCAGAAAAGACGCCGTCAGACCGATCACCGCCGCGAGAACGCCCACGCTCTCGACGACCATATCGATCAGCCCGAGCCAGAGCGGCCAGCCCCGAGGGCCGGGAACCCGCAGATAGCCCTCGAGGAGCGACTCTCCGGTCGCCGCAGCGAAGAAGGGACCCGCCTCGAAAGCGGGGTACTTCAACAGATGCGCGAGCACCACGATCCAGAGAAGCTCCAGACCGAATCGCGCGCCGAGCTCCGGCCCCAGGAGCAGGTGGCTGCCACCGACCGAAGTGGCGGCAAGCAGGAGTCCCGGGCCGAGAATCGGGCGCCGCAAGGGCTATCTACTCGCGGTCGCTAACCGCTAAACGCGAAATCGATCGACTTCGTCTCACCCCCGCCGATCGTCACCGACTGGGTCTGCGTGCCGAAGGTCTCGTGCCACGCTTCGATCGTGTAGGTGCCCGCGGGCAGCTCGCCGATCGAGAAAGCCCCGTCCTCACCCGAGACCGCATAGAAGGGGTGGGAGAGCACTCCCACGTAGCAGCTCATCCAGCTGTGCACGTCGCACTTGATCTTCACCATCACCTCGGGCCTGGTGAACTTCTTCTTCAGCTTCATCCCCTGCATCGGCATACCGAGGTTGAACTCGCGGTTGTTCTTAGGCAGGGCGTGCACATTGTGCAGCGTGGCGTCGCTGTTGCGGATCTCGATCTTCTGCTTCGCCTGCACACCGAAGACATGTGGCATGTAGGTGCAGCCGACCTGATCGAGAACCACCGGCGTCTTCGGCACCGGATAGGAGCCGCTCACACCCTCTTTGACATGAACGAAAACCCACTTCAGCTCACCGCCCTCGCCGACAACCGCCGACTCTTCATGGGCAAGCGCGGAATGAGCACCCGCACAAACCGGATCGGAGGCCATCGAGATCGCCTTCATCGCCGGCTTCGCCCCGGTCAGCTTCACCGTGCCCGTCAGGGTCGCGGTACCGGTCGCGCCGGCCGCCGACTCCTGGGCCTGGCTCGCCGAGAAGCAGAACACGGGTAGAATAATGGTCGCGGCAATGGTCTTGATCAGATATCTCACGGGCATCTCCTGGGCTCGATTCGGCGTGTCCACTCCAACGCACAAGCAAGAGAACGCTGCAAGCTACAATTGGCTGACTCGCGAGTCAAGGCATCGCACACGCCGCCGGGCGGGGCGCTACGTGGGGAGAGGACTCATGGACTCGGCTGGTTGACCGATTCCACCAATACGAGAGCAACGTCAGCCCATATTCGGAGAAACCGGAGCAGGCATGCCTGACCGCGGGCCGAAGGTGTTCGGCATCGGATTCCACAAGACCGCCACCAGCTCGCTAGCGCAGGCGCTGGCGCTGCTGGGCTATGTCGTGACCGGCCCCAACTTGGTCCGCCATCCGCAGATCGCCCAGGTCGCGCCGGGTTTGGTGCACCATCTCGTGCCACGCTTCGACGCCTTCCAAGACAACCCTTGGCCGATGCTCTTTCGCCAGGTCGACAAGGCGTGGCCGGGCAGTCGCTTCATACTCACCCTGCGCGACGAAGCGGATTGGCTGCGTAGCGCACTGCGGCATTTTGGCTCCGATGAAACACCGATGCGCCGCTGGATCTACGGTGCGGGCGCTCCCAGGGGCAACGAGAAGGTCTATCTCGCGCGCTACCGCCGGCACAACCAAGAGGTTCTGGCCCATTTTCGTGATCGACCCGAGGATCTGTTGGTGATGGATATCGGCGCCGGCAACGGTTGGCGGCCTTTGTGTGGCTTTCTTGGGCATTGCGTGCCGGAGGGGGCGGCATTTCCGCACGCCAATAGCGCACGGGCTCGAGAGACGGGGACGAGAGCGTGATTGCCGACAGGCAAGAGAAGAGTGTGCCCCGCGGCGCCACGATCGTCTTCGTTTGCCACGGCGGCGATCTCGAGATCCAAGCGTGTCTCTTGGCCGCGTCCCTGCGCTCCCAGCTGGGCGCGGATTTCCCGATCATCGCCGCGATACCGGCCGGTTGCGCGCCCCCTTCCCCGGAGGCGGTGGAGATCCTCGGACAGCTCGATGTGCAAACGGCCGAGGTGCGTTCACCCTTCGGGGAGCGCTATCTCATCGGCAACAAAATTGCCGCATTGGGTGTGGATGTGGCGACCAGCCACACCATCTTTCTCGACAGCGATATCCTCTGCTCCAGGCCCTTCTCGCTCGATGAGCTGCCGCCGGGGGACGTTCTCGCCGTGCCCGCCGATGGTCGAACATGGCCCGCTGACGACGCGCTCTGGCGTTATGTCTACCGCACATGCGGCGCATCGCCCGGCCACCGTCGGATTCTGACATCGTTCAGCGAGAAGCTCTCCTGGCCCTACTTCAACGCTGGCGTGATCGTTGTCCGAGATGGCGCGGAGCTCGCCGCGCATTGGGAGGCCTGCTGCCGGCAGTTGTTCGACGACGAACGGGTTCCGATGCGCTTTCCGTGGCTGGACCAGATCTGTCTGCCGATTGCGATCGAACGCGCCCAGCGCGCTTTCGGCCTGTTGGACCGAAAGTGGAACTACGCGGTATCTCTCATGCCGTACGCCGGGAGCCCGATCTTCTGCCACTACCACAGCCCCGAGATCATTCGCCAGGAGGCTCTTCTCAATCGCCATGTGATCGAGCTCGCCAGCAGCCTGCCCGGGCTTCGAACGCTGCTGCGGCGGCATGAGGGGTACGCCGACTTGCTGCAGGGCCATATGCTGAGCGAGGCTGGTGGCTGGAAGAGGAGCGGCACCGATGCCGTGCGGGCCGATCAGG
>CAZFNT010000047.1:2525-13951 GCA_964520315.1 uncultured Gemmatimonadota bacterium | reverse complement strand
CGTTGCGAGCAGTCACCACCGGCCCCGGCGCTGTGTTCGCGACACTTCTCGATCTGCCGGGCGCCGGTGAGGAAGAGGCACTCGTCACCGATCTGGCGCGCCCCGGGGCGGCTCTCTTACTATGTCGCTACCCTGACGGAACGCGTGCGCTGCTGTCGAGCCGTGAGGTCCCTTCGGCGATGACCTTCGGCCCGCTCCGATTCGACGGAATCGCCGGGCTCTTCGTAGGGCGCGAGCCGCAGAGCCCACAAGCGCTTCTGGCCACGGAATGCACCGAGGTGTCGGTGTTCGGGCGGCCGATCCTGGCGAGCGACACTCCGATCGACCTGGTGGCCTCTTGGGCCGAGGATCGGACCACGCTACACGTTGAGAACGCCGAGGGCGCTTCGATCGAGCTCTGGGTCGGCTGTGCGCTCTCGTCGCTCGAGGGACCGGTCGATCGCTGGTCGAACTTGCCGGGCGGCCGCGTCTCGTTCACGCCATCCGATGCGAGGGTCGATCTCGCCCTCTATTGCGGGGGTTGAACACGCGGCATCATGATGGGAAAACTTGACGCCGCGGTCAAGTTTCGGCGGGGTCGTTTCGTGGCGCTCGCCGCTCGATCCGGTCGCTGACCTCGCCTTCCGGAGCCATGAGGTCGGCGAGAGTCCAGCCGGAGAGGAATCGGTGGACCATCTGGTCGATGCCGGCGAAAAGCCCCCGCATTGCGCAGTCGTCGCCGTGGACGCAACGTTCTCCCAGACCGGAGAAACGCCCGCAGTCGCAGGCGTGGCGCAGTCGCTCCCCCACGGCGTCGACGATCCGGCTCACGGAGAGGCGCTCGGGGGGGGTCGTGAGCGTGTAACCGCCCTTTCGACCCCGCATGCTCTTCACCAGCCCGGCCTGCCGCAGAAGCCGCATGAGCTTCGCGACGTTGGCCTCGGTCAGGGACTCCGCCTTCGCGATCTCGCCGATGGTCACGGAGGCATCGGGGGCGGCCCGGGCGAGATAGAGCAGGCAGCGAAGTCCGTACTCCTCTCGGGCGCTCAGTCTCATGGGTTCGGCCTCATTGTCTCATGATAGGCGGAAGCTCTCGCCCGACGCCCGTTGACAGCGCGAAACGTACGCATAATGTTCAGTAGGTCTGGGTGGCGGAGGACCCGCTAATGTTCGAGATACTCGCCTTTGTGATCCCCATTTCCGCCACGCTCGCGGGCGGCAGGCTCGCGACCGGACCGAACGATGTGGTTCCCGGCGGTGCACCTCTCCCCACGCGTCATGCTCCGGGCGCCGAGGAGGCGTGCGATCACCTGGGTGTGTGCGCGGCAATCTGCCCCAGCGCGAGCAGCATCTTTCTGGCTGACTTCGCCTATGATCTTGGCAATCAACGCTTTGCGGTGGTCGACGTAAACACACCCGACGGCATCTTCTGGATGGACGCGTCGACTTGCGCCACCGAACGCTACGGCTCCTTCGCGGGGATCTCGCAACGGGGTTGCGGCTACGACAACCGAAGCGGTGTCGTCTATGTGGCGGGCTGGAACGACCAGACGATCTGGCGCGTCGACGAGGAATTCGCGGTACTCGGTAGCCAGACCATGGGCGAGGCATTTGCCGGTCTGGCCGTCGACGAAGAGGGGTCGCGGCTCTTCGCGGCGACGAGCGGAAGCCCCGACGAGCTCATCGAGTACACGATCGGTGGCGACGGATCGGTCTCACCGACGGGGAGGCGATGGCGAATTCCGTGGGCCGGGGCCAGCGACGGCCACTCCACCTCTTCGCTCGAGTACGACGATGCATCCGCGACCTTCATTTCGATCAATCAGGACGCCGCGACGATCGAGTATTTCCAGCTTCAGAGCGGCGACCTGGTGAACACCGGGCAATGCGCCCTTCCGCTCGCCTTCGGCTGGGGTTTCGGCCTCGATTTCACCGCGGTCCAGCTCGCCGTCGCGGATGTCGCGGCCTTCGCCTGCAATTTCCCGGTCGCGCTCGTGGAGCCCAACGCCGCGATCATCGGGGCCACTCCACCCGACCTCGCCATCCGCTACGATCCGATCGCTTCCGTGGCGGTCGAGGGTTTCGCGCTGCCCTACGGCGCCCAGGTCGACAACAACACCGATGAGGCGTTGGCGCGCAACGTCTGGCTGGAACTCGAAGCTCCTCGCGTGTACGTGGATCTCGGCTCCTTTAGCTTCCCTCCGGGTACAACCCAGCTCAACGGCAGCGTCGGGCCCTTGCCGATGCGACCGGGAAGCTACACGAGCAGAGCACATCTGAGTCGGAGCTTCGCCGGCACACCCGAGGCATCGGCCGAAATCGACTTCGACATCGTCGCGGCCGGGCTCCAAGAGCAGGGCCCGGTCCATGCTCCATACGCTGGATCGGCTGCCCTTCGTGGGTCGAAGCCCAGCTTCGCGACGGGACCGAACGACGTCGTCCCCGAAGGCGCCCCCCTTCCCGCTTCGCCCCCCCACACCGAATCGACCTGCGACCATCTCGACATCTGCGGAGCCATCTGCCCCACTCCCCAGAGCGCCTTCGTCGCCGATTTTGCGTACGATCGGGCGAATGACCGCTTCGCGGCGGTCGATGTCGTCTCTGCTGGCGGCGTCTTCTGGATGGCCGCCGAGTCGTGTGTGATCGATGGCTACGCATCCTTCGCTCAAATCTCTCAGCGCGGCTGTGCGTACGACAATGATGGCGAAACCGTCTATGTCGCGGGCTGGAGCGACAACACCCTTTACCGCCTCGATGCCGAGCTCAACCTGACGGGATCTCAAACCATCGCTGAGCCGATCGCCGGATTGGCGGTCGACGAGGAACGTGATCTGCTCTACGCTTCGACGAACTTCGACCCAGACGAGTTGATCGAGTACTCGATCGGCGAAGATGGATCGGTGGACCCCACAGGGAGACGCTGGCCGGTACCTTGGGGTGGCTACAGTGAAACTCATTCCACGGCGTCGCTCGAATACGATGATTGCTCCGGCACCTTCATGATGATCAATCAAGATGCCAATACGATGGAGTACTTCCAGCTCCGAGAGGGTGACCTGGTGAGAAAGGCGCACTGTGCGCTTCCCCTCGGCTACGGATGGGGCTTCGGCCTCAACTCCGCGACGGTAGAACTCGAGATCGTCGATGTCGCGTCGTTCTCGTGCCATTTCCCGATTGTCAGGGTAGAGCCCGACGAGGCTATATGTGGCGACGGAGCGACACCCGATTTCGGTGCCACCTATGAAGAGCTGGCAAGCTCATTCGTCGGGAACGACGGTGGCCCAATGGCGGTGAGAGTGCGCAATAGCACCGGGCGAGACGCAACCAGAGTGCTGTGGCTCTCACTCGCGCCGAATGTCGATGTTCCACTGAGCCAAGCGACGGCATTTCCACCGGGAACGCACGTTTTCAACACCGGAGTGTTGGGAACCGACCTGCCGGTTCCTGCCGGCGAGCATTCGGCGACCATCAACCTGGGTGAGACGATCGGTGGCGAGGCCGACGCTTCCGTGGCCGTCGATTTCACGATCGTCGCGCCCGGTGTGCAATAGCGACCGAGGCCAAGACGAGAGGGCGACCGGGAATGACAGCTTCGACCGCCTTGACCCTCGGCATCTCGCTCCTCTGCCTGTCCCTGTGCGGCTGTGAACGCTCGGGTGCGCAAGGCCCTCGCCCGAACATCGTGCTCATCACGCTCGACACCGTTCGCGCCGATCACCTCTCCTGCTACGGCTACGGCAAGAGCGCGACTCCGGCGATCGATCGCATCGCGCGCGAAGGGGTCCGCTTCGACTCCGCGATCAGCTCTTCACCCTGGACCCTGCCGGCGCACGCCTCGCTGCTCACGGGGCTGGCGGTCTCGCAGCACGGCGCCCGCTACGACGTGCGGGGCAGCGAGGGGATCAACCTCCACCGCATCAAGTCGCTCGGCCCGGGACCCACAACCCTGGCGGAAGCCCTGCGCCGGGCCGACTACTACACGATGGCCGCGGTCGCCGGCGTCTGGATGAAACCGGACTTCGGCGCGGACCGGGGCTTCGATCGATACGAGGCGAAAATCGAGAGCTGGGCGGGGGTGCCGGCGGAAGAGCTGACCGAGAGCGCCGTCGAGCTCATCGATCGACGTTCTGCGGATCGCCCCTTCCTGCTCTTCCTCAACTACTTCGACGCACACCTGCCCTATGCCCCGCCCGCGGAGTTCAATCCGGCCGGCACGCGACTCGATCGCAGCGGTTCCGAAATCGAGCTTCATGTCAATCGACACGGGCAAGAGGTCGATCCGACCGAGCGGGACCAGCTCACCGCCCTCTACGACGCCGAGATCAGACGGATCGACCACCATCTCGGCAAGCTCTGGGCCGCGCTCGAAGAGCGCGATCTCTACGATCGAACCTGGATCATCGTCACCGCCGATCACGGAGAGAGCTTTGGGGAGCACCGCTTCTTCGGCCACGGGTTGAAGGTCTGGCACGATGTGGCGCGAGTGCCACTGATCATGAAGCCTCCCGCTGGCGCCCTGCGCTCCGGCTCCGGCGGGGCGGTAGTGCACGAAACGGTGCAGCCACGGGAGTGCTTCGCCACGATTCTCCGCGCACTCGATCTGCCCCTTCCACCGCACGTCACTGGGCGCAACCTGCTCTCGACCGAACTCGGCGACGAGACGATCGTGATCGAAGCGTTTCGAAGCTACTCGGCGATCAAGAAGTTCGGTCCATCGTTCGACCGTGACGAGCGGGCGCTATACAAAGGAGGCCTCAAGCTGCTCCGGCGTTCCGATGGCGCGCTCTCGCTCTACGACATTGCAGCCGATCCCGGCGAGCTCGACGATCTGGCACTCGCTCAATCGGAGCGAGCTCAAGAGATGGTCGATGCGCTCGACACATGGACGCTTCGCGCCGGTCGCCCGGTCTTCAGCGGAAAGGCCGCGACGATCGACTCCGAAGATGAGAGGCGCCTGCGCGCCCTGGGCTACCTCGACTGATCGAGCGCCCGCCGATACGCCTCGACCGTCCCCTGCACCGTCCGCTCCCAGGTGAAGAGCCTGGCTCGCTCGATGCCTTTCTCTTTGGCGGCCGCCCGTTTCGAAGTCGAATCGAGCAGCTCTCGCGTCGCGGCGGCGAGAGAGCGCCAGTCGTCCGCCTCGACCAACACCGCCGCATCACCCGCCACCTCGGGCAAAGCACCCGATCTCGAGCAAACAACAGGTGTTCCGCACGCCATCGCCTCGATAACCGGCATGCCGAACCCTTCGTAATGCGACGGAAAGACGAAGACCTCCGCGCATGAATAGAGCGCCGGCAGGTCAGAGTCGTCGACAAATCCTGGAAAATGGACCCTCGGGCTGAGTCGCAGCTCGTCGATGAGAGCTGGCAGGTAATCGGACTTCCAGCCCTTCCCCCCCGCCAGCACAAGAGTGATCTCTTCGGGCAGTCGCGCCAAAGCACGCACCGCGGCGATCTGGTTCTTCCGCGGCTCTATCGTACTCAGCAAGAGCAAGTAGGGCGCGCGAATGCCGTATCGCTCTTCGAGCCTCGCCAGCGCCGCCCCCCGATCTTCGACGGGAGCGTATCCACGATCGACGCCCAATGGTGCGACCGTGACTCGATCGCGGGCGATTCCGAGGCCCCGCTCCATCTCGCCAGCGACCGTCTCACTGGTCGTCACGAAGTGGGTCGCGTTCTTCGCTGCACGAAGAAACTGGCGCCACCCATGGTGCGCATCCGCCCTGACCATCTCTGGGTAGAACTCCGGCACGAGGTCGTGCACCGTGATCAGGGTGGGCAGGGATCTCGGCGCCGGCGGACGACCGAGATGGAGCCCGTAGTGGAGCAGGTCCAACGACTCCCCACTCAAGTGGCGCGCCCGCGAGAGATCTCCAACGCGATTCAGCAAACGGGTCGCGGGCGAGGGCTCTGCCGCTACCGCCGGCCGAGCGACGGGGCGGAATCCCCAAGGCGGCACGCAGCCCGGGAAAGCGCCGAACCGGCAGCTCTCGAAAGGGCCCCAAGCCGACGGTCGGGTCTTGGTAGATCGCCAGATCCACGCCCAACTCGCCGCCGCGCTCTATCAGCCCCCGAGCCACCTCGTACAGATAGCGCCCGATCCCGTGCCCGGGGGCATCGCCCCACGGGATCATGTGGATCGGAAACGCTACACGTAGAGGTCTCACGGGAAGTGAACCCGGGCGAACACCCGACCCTTTCAGCCGGCTTCGACCCGTTCCTCTTCCTGCTGCTCGTCCGATTCCGCTTCGGGCTCCGGATCGGGAGCATCATCGCGATCGGTCTCGGCGCCGGCGTCCACATCGACCGATTCGTCCGAGGCGCTCTCCGCCGGAAGGGTGTCATCGACCTCGTCCGAGACCTCCACGCTTGGCGCGACGTCCAGCGCCTCGATCGCGCCGCGCGCGTCATCACCGAATGGCCCGCCGCCATCGGCCACCGCGCTCCAGAGCCCGCGGGCCTCGTCCTCGGCCCCATTCACGACGAGCGCATGACCCAAGTAGTAGCGATAGCGGTTGGTCCCGAGCCGGCCGCGCGTGGCAAGCGCATCTCTCAGTTGGGCGATTCCTTCATCGAGACGGCCCGTCTGGAGCAAACAGATTCCCTGGTAGAAGGGCACCAGAGGATTGCCGTGCGCGACATCGCCGATCTGGTCGAGGATCTCCGCCGCTCGGCCGTAGTCCCCTTCCATATAGCGTTCGCGCGCCTCGTTGAAGAGCCCGTGCTTGTGTCGCCGGTCGTTTCTGCCCTTCGCGGTCGTTGACCACTCGGGCAGCGGGAAGCTCGCCGGCAACATCGCCTGCGGGGCGACCGCGACCGGTGTGGCCGGCTTGGGCCGCTCCGTGCGCTGGGGCTCACGCCTGGAGTCGCGCGAGTCGCGGGCTGGTCTTCTTTCACCGCGATCTCCGCGATCTCTGCGCTCGCCCCGATCTCGACGCTCCGGGCGGCCTCCGCGCTCACCCCGCTCACCGCGCTCCCGGCGTCCTCCACGGCCGCGATCCTCTCGTTCACCGCGCCCCTGACGCCCACCGCGCTCTCCTCGCTCTCTCCGTTGCGGGCGCTCGTCGCGATCTTCTCGCATCCGCGAATCATCTCGATCACGACGATTCTCGCCCTCGTCGCGACCGGAAGGCCGCGGCCTGCGCCGATGCCCCCGGCGCTCGTCGCCCTCGCCTCGCCCGCGATCCTCCATTTCATCGGCCGGCTCGCGCCCTCTCTCGTCGGAATCCTTGGGACCGCGCTCATCATCTCGGGCTCGCTCGCCACGACCACCGCGACCGCCACGTGCTCCTCGTCCACCGGCGGGCCTGCCGCGCCGCCGCCCGCGCGGCTCCTCGTCCGCATCTTCCGCGCCCTCGGCTCTCGAATCGATCGACTCGTCGGAGCGGGCACTCCGGCGCCCACCTCTCCGGCGCGGTTCGGGTGCCTCACGCTCATCGTCGTCCCAGACCTCGTCGCGATCTCGGCCCCGCCCCTTCTCGCTCGGCTCGAGCGACCGGTCTTGCTCTTCAGTATCGCGCCCCCGACGGGTGGAACCGGACCGGCGCCCGCGGCGTCTCGGCTCCTGCTCCTCTTCATCGTCATTCCAACGCACCAGCCGGGTCTTGTCTTGATCCACGACCTCTTCGTCGCGGCGGGCTCGACGCCGGCGAGATCGCGCGCGGGGCGCCGCCTCGTCGGCTCCTCCATCTTCAGCGGGTCGCCGGCGAGATCGTCTGCGCGGACGCGCTTCGTCATCGCGTCCATTCGCGCGCTCGGGCCTTTCCTCGCGTTGGTCCCGCCCCTCCCCGTCGCGATCGCGCCCGCGGGATTCTCGCGAAGACCGGGATTCAGCGTCATCGCTCTCTTCCCTTCGCCCCCTCTCGTGGCGCGATTCGCGCTCACTCGGCTCGCCCCCCCGATCTCGCCGGCGTCGGCGCCGCGGGCGGCTGTTGCTCTCGTTCGATTCTGTCAGTAGATCGTCATGATCGAAGCGTTCTTCGATGTCGTGGCCATGTTCGTGCACGAATTGGTCCTCACAGTCGCGCTTTCCGCGACCTCGCGCCCGTCGGACGCGGTCAGGATGGAGCGAGCGCGAGCGCATGATCTCGCGTGACTAGAATGTGCGTTGTGGCAGTTCATGAATTGCGGTGCTCGCCGAAGGGACGCGCTTCCGGATCGACCGGTTCCTGGCGTTTCACTCCTTCGGCTCGAGAAAGTCGGCTCTCCCGCGCGGCCCCTCTTTCGGCTCGGACTCGGTCCTGACCTGGGGCTAACATACGACACGCACTCCCTCTCGCGGCTCTGCTCCTGTTCTACAACTAACCCGGCCCGCGGACGCCCTTGGCTGACCATCAAGGCCGCCCGGCGCCTGGACCGGAGATGCGACGGGTCGCCCTTCGACCCAGGTCGCGCTCGTCCGATTGCAATATCGGATCATCTTCACACTAGGGAAGGGTTCGGGTCGTGTCAACGTGCGAGGGACGGCCGACGATTCGATGCAAAGCCCGTCGAAGACGAGGAGGGTGGGGATCGAGCATCGATCCGCCGCCCCCCGTTTTACGATTCCAGGCATACTCCATAGCCCCGCTCCCCCGAACTTCCCGCCCTGGAAGCTCTCGAAGCGAGAGAGCTCGGCGCGCCCCACCTCGCGCAGCATTCCACCAGCGCGGAGGCATTAGGCCGCCTCGATCTGGGTCGCCGCCCGCGCCCACGCGCAAAGGCCGATGCGTGCGCCAACGCTTCGCGGACCCTATTAGGCGGGCCACCTCTGCGGCGGGAAGGGAGCGGGGCTGCGCTCCGGCGCAGGCGATAGGGCTGCGGCCGCGCTTGCGATGCTAGAATTGAAGGTTCCGTGGTAATCCTCCAAGACACCACCGAAAGAGAGCACCACCGCGAATGAGCCCGATCGAAACGCTTCGCCGAACGATTCATCTGCTTCCGGAGCATGTGGCCAATCGGATCGCCGCCGGAGAGGTGGCCGAGCGCCCGGCTTCGGTGCTCAAGGAGCTGATCGAGAACAGTCTCGATGCGGGGGCGGGGCGGATCGAGATTGCGGTTGAGGCGGGCGGCAAGGGGGCGATCGTGGTCCGGGACGACGGCTGCGGCATGGCGAGGGACGATGCTCTGCTCGCGCTGCGCCGGCACGCTACGTCGAAGATCGTGCGGGCGGAGGATCTCGACGCGATTCAGACCTTGGGCTTTCGCGGCGAGGCGCTGCCGAGTGTGGCGTCGGTCTCGAAGCTCGAGATCGTGACGCGCCCGGCGGAGAGCGGAACCGGCACGCGAATTACCGTCGAGGGTGGCAAGATCGGCGATGTTGGCGAGGCGGGGGCGGCCGTCGGCACGCAGGTGCGGGTGCGCGATCTCTTCTTCAATGTGCCCGCCCGCAGGCGTTTTCTGCGCAGCGCACAGGCTGAGCTCCGGCAGTGCACCGATGTTGTGATGCGGGCGGCGTTGGTGAATCCCGAGGTCGCGTTCACCTACTTGGTCGACGGGCGGAGGCGCGCGCATTATGACGCGTCTGAGGAGTTCGAGGCGCGCGTCACGGCGGTGGTCGGTAAGGCTCTGGCGGCGGGTATGCGCTCGGTGCATCACAGCGAGAATGGGTTCACGATCCGAGGCATGGCGGGGCGCCCGGATACGCATCGCGGGTCGAGGAGCCAGCAGATTCTCTTCGTGAATCAACGGCCGGTTCAGCATCGGGCGCTCTCGGGGGCGATTTTCGCTCTTTACCGGGACCACCTCAAGGCGCGTCAATTCCCGGTCTATGTGCTGATGATCGAGGTGGACCCGGCGCGCATCGACGTGAACATCCACCCGTCGAAATCGGAGGTGCGTTTTCGCGAGCAGGCCGAGGCGACTCGGGCGGTGCGTCATGCGATCGCGCCCCTGATTCGAGACGTGCGGGCGACGCCGCGCTGGGGCGCCGTGCGCAGGTCGGAGGGGGCTGATCTCGGGCGATCGGAGCAGTGGGAGCTGCGGCTGGGGGCGGATCGGCCGGGCGGCGTGGCGCCGCCGGTGTTCCCTTCGGTGCGGGATCGGTGGTCCGGCGAAGGGCCTGTTTTGGGCGCGGCGGGGGCTTCCGACTCGCCGGGTGGGATCGCCGAGCAGGCGGCGGCCATGCGCGAGGAGATCGCGGCGGAGCTGGGGGTTTCGCACGAACCGTCACCGGTCGATTGCGCGCCGGAAGCGCCTCCGGGAGTGGCGTCGGTCTGGCAGTACGCGCTCACCTATATCTTCACGCCGCTCAAGGGCGATCTGCTCATCGTCGACCAGCATACCGCGCACGAGCGGGTGCTCTTCGAGCGCACTATGGCCGCGATTCTGGAAGGCGACGTGCCTTCGCAGCGGGTGCTCTTTCCGATCGTGATCGAGCCGAGTCCGGCCGAAGCCGAAGCGCTCGAGACCCACCGCGGCGACATCGCGCGTGTCGGCTACGAGCTCGAAGAGATCGAGGGTCGTATCTCGCTGGTCGGCGTGCCGGCGGTGGGGCGTGACTCGCGGGCGGGCCAGATCTTCCAGGCTCTGCTCGGGGAGCTGGCCGAGACCGGCGAGGCGAAGATGGGCGGCATCGAGCGGGTGGCCGCCGGTTTCGCCTGCAAGGCCGCGGTGAAGGCGGGCGATACGCTGAACGAGCAAGAGATGGGGCAACTGGTCAACGAGCTCTTCGCGACGGAGAAGCCCTTCTTCTGCCCGCACGGGCGGCCGACGGTGGTGCGGGTTCCGCTGGGCGAGATCGAGCGGCGTTTCGGGAGGATCTGATCGTCGACCGGCGAAGCGATTCGGAGGGCTTGGGTCGGGCGCTGATCCTCGGGGGGCCGACCGCCGTGGGCAAGAGCGAGCTGGCGATGGCGATCGCGGCGCGCATCCCCTCGGTGATCGTTTCGCTCGATTCTCGGCAAATCTACCGGGGCATGGCGATCGGAACGGCGCAGCCTTCGCCCGCGGATCGGGCGGCGGTGCCCCACCGCGGCGTCGCGGAGAGGGAGATCGATGCACCCTGGACTGCCGGAGAGGCGGCCCGTGACGCGGCCCGATGGCTGCGTGACGCGTGGGGCGAGGGGCGGCTGCCGATCGTCACCGGGGGCTCCGGTCTCTACTTGCAGGCGGCGATCGGCGGCCTCGATCTCGACCGCTCCCCGCCCGATCCCGCGCTACGCCGGCGGCTCGAGGAAGGGCTGCGGTCAGAGGGGCTGGAGACCCTGGTGGGCCAGCTCGAATCGTTGTCCCCCGGCGGGTCGAAGAGGATCGATGCCGCCAATCCGAGGCGCGTCATTCGCGCGATCGAGCTGCTCCATTCGGGGGCGCGGGCGGGGGGCGATCTGGGCCGCGAGCCTCGACCGATGGCGGGGCCGCGCGTTGTCTTGGCGCTGCCACGTGACGCACTCGTCAGCAGAATCGACGCACGGGTGGAGGCCATGTTCGAGGCCGGTCTCGTCGAGGAAACCCAGCGCCTAGTGGAGG
>CAZFNT010000047.1:0-2515 GCA_964520315.1 uncultured Gemmatimonadota bacterium | reverse complement strand
TCGCCTGCCGACCGTCGGCTACGACCAGGTGCGCGCCCACCTGCGCGGGGAGTGCTCACTGGGCGACACGATCGGCGCGGTCAAGGCGGCCACTCGCCGCTACGCCAAGCGGCAGATGACCTGGTTCCGGAAGTACGGTGGTTTCGAGGCGATCGATCTGAGCGATCGGGGGGTGGCATTGGAGCGGGTCTTGGAGTTGGTGGGTGATTCCTGACGCTCAGTTCCGCAAGAAAGGTCAAGCGGGTGCTCTTCGGCGGCGTCACTCTTCGAATGCTATGTTGAACGTGAAATCCCAGACACATCGCGACTACGCGGAGCGCCTGCTGCGCGTCTTAGTGCACATACAGAAGCACCTGGGCGACCCGCTACCTCTCGATGATCTGGCGCGCATCGCTTGCTTCTCACCCTTCCACTTCCACCGCATCTTCCGGGGCATGGTCGGGGAGTCGATCAAGCAGCACGTCAAGCGGTTGCGACTCGAACGGGCGGCGGGAGCACTCAAGTCGGGAGAGCGCGCGGTCACCGAGATCGCGCTCGATGCGGGCTACCAGTCGCATGAGTCGTTTACGCGTGCCTTTCGCGCTGCATTCGATCGCTCGCCGACGGAGTTTCGCGAGGCCGCTCGTGCCTCGACGCGCCTGCGGTCTCGAGCCGGTGTGCATTTCGCGCCCCGGGGCGGTGCGGTCGAGTTCATCCCCATAGTCGATAGGGAGCACGAGATGAAGATCGAAGTTCGAAGGCTGGAGCCGCGGCGCGTGGCCTTTCTGCGCCACGTCGGGCCTTACGACCAGGTCGGCAAGACCTGGGAACGCCTCTGCGATTGGGCGGGGGCGCGCTGCCTTTTCGGCCCCGATGTGCAGTACTTCGGCGCCTCGTACGACGACCCCGAGATCACGCCGGCCGACAAGCTGCGTTACGACGCGTGTCTGACGGTAGAGGACGGCGTCGATGGCGAAGGCGAGATCGGCGTTCGTCTGATCGATGGTGGGGAGTATGCCGTGGCCCTTCACGAGGGTCCCTACGCGGAGCTCTCGGAGACCTACGCCGAGATCTATGGCCGCTGGCTGCCGAGCACCGGGCGCGAGCCGGGACCCGCGCCCTGTCTGGAGTTCTACCTGAACGATCCCGATTCCACCGAGCCGGAAGATCTGCTCACCGAGGTTTGGGTGCCGCTTCTCGATGCGCCCGCAGGAGCCTGAGGCATGGCCACGCCACAATCCGATAAGGTCGATCTCTTCAAGCTGAACAAGGGCGACTATGTCAGGCCGAAAACGCCCGTGCTGATCGATGTCGCACCCGCCAAATACCTGGCCGTCGATGGACTCGGCAGCCCGGGGGGCGAGCTCTTCGCCGATCGTATAGGCGCTCTCTACGGAATGGCCTACACGATCAAGTTCACGAGCAAGTTCGCCGGCCGCGACTTCGCCGTGTGCAAACTCGAAGCGCTCTACGGCGCCGATGGCCAGTTCGCGGCGCTCGACCGGACGCCCAAGGAGGAGTGGCCCTGGCGGATGCTGATCCGCATGCCTGAGTTCGTGAGCAACGCCAATATCGACGCGGCACGCGCCACGCTACGCGAGAAGCAGAAGCCGGGCGACTTCGACGCCGTGCGCCTCGAAACGATCGCCGAAGGGCTCTGCGTGCAGGTGTTGCACGTCGGTCCCTACGAGGAGGAGGAGCGGACGATCGCGCTGATCGATGCCTTCTGCGGCGAAGAGGGGCTCGAAGCTCACCTCTGGCATCACGACATCTATCTGAGCGATCCGCGGCGGGTGCCGGCGGAGCGGCTGAAGACGATACTGCGGCAGCCGGTGGTTGGGCGGGCGTGACGCAAGGGGATGAAAAGGCCCGCCGGGCATCGCTCTGCCTATCGTTCGACTGCGAGAAGCGAATGTCTTCGGCGAGCACCCGACCGCCTCGGGCACTCACGAGAGCTCGATGCACGGTCTGCTGCAAGTCACGTACGTTGCCACGTGGAAGCGCGAGAGGTCCACAGCGCACCCAGTGCCAGCGCTACGGAAGCGCCCGCAAGGTCCATGGGGCTTCCAGTTGCGTTTTCGAAGGCCCATATCACTCAGGCGGCGTTCCCAAGTAGACGACCGGCATTCCACATTTCCGGAGTGGCCGCACGCCCGCAAGAAGGGCCGAAGCTCCGGGGAAGCGGAGCGACAGGGCATGCCTGACCTCGAATGGCGGAGATGGGCGGATCATGGTCGATCTCCCCGCTCGTTTTCGACGTCGGCCGGCCTAACGCTTCGATATGACGCACTGACGGGCGGGCAGCCGTCCCTCTCAGCCAGGCCTGCCCAGCGGTTCCGCTCCGGACGAACTTCCCGCCCTGCGCGCCCTCGAAGCGCCGGGGCCCGGCACGCCCCACACCGCTTCACGCCGCAAGTGCGCGCGCTTTGCACGGAGAGGGTGGCGAACTTGTCAGCTGAAGCACAGAGATGGGGGTGAACTTGTCACCAACCAGGATCCGCCAAATCAGCGTCGCGAGCACGATTCTCCGCCGAAT
>CAZFNT010000046.1:0-14027 GCA_964520315.1 uncultured Gemmatimonadota bacterium | reverse complement strand
GCGGCTGTCATCCGCGCGCCCTCTACCTTCTCCGGAGGCTCGACGTGGTATCGAAGCGCCAAGGTCTCGGCGTGCTCGCGCTCCATGACGGCCAGACGCCTGAACAGCTCCCCGAGTTCCGCATCATCGACCTCATCGGCATGGCTTTCGTAGAACGTGGCCGCACCGAGCTCGATCTCGAATGCCTGCCGGATCGCTCTCATTGCGTCGGCACCAGCCGCTCCGGCGCGCTCGTGCTCTTCTTCTACTGACATCGAGCCGCCACAGACAGGGCACAGACCGAAGGGGAAGGCGAAGCCCTCGTAGACCTTCTTGCACTCCTCGCAATGCCACGTCAGCTCGGTCTCGGCGCAGCAGATATAGGTCTCGCGCCCCTCGAGCGGACGGTGACATCGACTACACACGAACGATATCTTGCTCTCGTCCACCGCTTCGGCGACCTCTTCTTCTGGTGCGCGCCATTCCCAGCGCTCGAGATACTCGGCAATTGCGGCTGCCGCCCGGCGTCCCGCCCCCATCGCCAGAATCACGGTTGCTCCGCCGGTCACAATATCGCCGCCCGCGAACACTCCCTTGAGATTGGTCGCCTGCGTCTCCGGATCGGCGACGATGTGGCCGCTTCCCCACGTATTCAGGTCGGGTGTGGATTGGGCGATGATCGGGTTGGCTCGGGTGCCGAGTGCGTAGATCACCGTGTCGCACTCTATCGTCTCGATCTCGCCTTCGACCGCGCGCGGGCGGCGCCGCCCCGAATCGTCGGGCTCGCCGAGCTCCATTACCTGGCAACTCATTGCCCGCACATCTCCCCCCTCATCGGTGACGATCTCGGTCGGGCTGCGCAGCCAGTGGAAGTGAATCCCCTCTTCCTTTGCGTGACGCAGCTCCTCCAAGCGCGCGGGCACCTCCGCCTCGGTTCGGCGATAGACGCAATGGACCGATTCCGCACCGATCCTCTTCGCGACACGCAGGCAGTCCATAGCGGTGTTCCCCGCGCCGATTACGATCACCCGCGGCCCCATCGCCACCGGAGTGTCTTCGAGCGGGAACTGGTCGCCGCGCATCAGATTGACGCGCGTCAAGAACTCGTTTGCGCTGTAGACCTGCCCCGCGAACTCGCCCGGGATGCCGAGGAAGACCGGGAACCCAGCGCCGGTCGCGATGAACACCGCGTCATAACCCATCTCGCCGCGCAACTGCTCTATGGAGAAGGTTTTACCAACGATCTTGTTGAGCTCGATCTTCACTCCCGCGCGCTCCAGACAGCCCAGCTCCTGCGCGATGACGCGCCGTGGCAGTCGGAAGGCCGGGATCCCGTACGAGAGCACGCCTCCCGCTACGTGCAGCGCCTCGAAGATCGTCACTTCGGCTCCACGTCGCGTGAGGTCGGCGGCGCAGGCGAGCCCACCCGGGCCCGATCCGACGATCGCCACGCGTCCTATCGATTTGCGATGTTCCCCTGAGCATTTCAGGGTGCCCGCGGCATGGTCGCCGACGAAGCGCTCCAAGCGCCCGATCGCTACCGGCTCGACCTTCTTCCCGATGATGCACTGTGCTTCGCATTGGCTCTCCTGCGGGCAAACTCGCCCGCAGATCGACGGAAAGACGTTCGTCTCTCGAATGACCGACAAGGCCCCTTCGATGTCTCGCACCACCACGTGGCGGATAAACCTGGGAATGTCGATCGACACCGGGCAACCGGCTATGCACAGTGGGCGCACGCATTGAATGCAGCGCTCCGCCTCGGTCACGGCGTCGGCCATGCCGTAGCCGAGATTGACCTCTTGGAAACTCGTGACCCGTTCGGCGGCGGGTCGCTCCGGCATCGGAATCGCTTTCGGCGCCAGATCTTTGATCTTCTTGTAGTTCCGCTTCTCGTGTCGGAAGAGCTCGGTCTCGATATTGCAGATTCGCGCGTAGTCTTCCTCCGCGTGCCGCTCGTGCCGCTTGAAGCGCTGTTGTCGTAGCATCAGCTCATCGAAATCGACCGCGTGGGCGTCGAACTCCGGGCCGTCTACACAGGCGAAGCGCACTTCGCCGTCAACGGTGACACGGCAGGAGCCGCACATTCCGGTCCCATCAACCATGATCGCGTTGAGGCTCACGACCGTTCGAACGCCGCTCTCGCGCGTGACTTCGGCACAGGCCCGCATCATCGGCAGCGGGCCAACCGCCACTACCAGATCGGCCGGGGATTCCACGGAGATCACGTCTCGCAGCGCTTCGGTTACGAAGCCGGAGCGACCGTACGATCCGTCGTCGGTGCAGACGATCAGCTCATCGCTGTGTGGCGTGAAGCGATCTTCCCAGAAAACGAGGTCTTTGGAACGGAAACCGATGATGGAGGTCGTTCGATTCCCCGCTTCGTGAAAAGCTCGGAGCTGTGGAAAGATCGGTGCAACACCTAGGCCGCCGCCCACCATGACGACATGCCCGATCTTCTCGATCTCGCTCGCAAGCCCCAGCGGCCCGGCGAAGTCGATCACGGCGCTCCCGGCATTGTAGTCGTTGAGCATCTTCCGGGTGCTCTTGCCCACCGCCTGGACGACGACGGTGACCGTGCCGGCCGCGACGTCATAGTCGGCAATGGTGAGGGGGATCCGTTCCCCGCCTTCGTCGAGTCGGACGATGACGAATTGTCCGGGCAGCGCCGCTTGGGCAACATCGGGAGCGTGAACGAGCCAGCGGAAAGTGGTGTCGGAGAATTGCTCTTTCTCGAGGATCTGGTACATGGCGAATCGAGAACTCATGCGTGGAATGGGGGTCGGGGCCGGCCTCGTCTCGAAGCGTGGTCGCGAACTGCAAACCCGAAAACTAGCATGAGCGAGCCTGGTTTCGATGTTCGGATTGGTCACGCGCGTGCGTGGGCAAATCCCCCCACGAGCCGGCGGATCTGAGCGATTCCGCCCGCATCGACCGGAGCGGCATCATCGGGCGACGCCCGTAGCGATGGCCCCTTGCGCGCCCCAACCGCTTGCCACGCCGCTGTTTCAGACTCCGGAGCTTGGATCCTGATTCGATGGCATAGCGCTTGCCAGGAAGCCGAACTAGTCCCCCAATGGAACCCTACTGCGCGAACTCGTTCCCCTCCCGTTCCAAAACGCGGCCGCGCTCACAAGACCCCCACGCTCTCATGGTCGCACCGAGTTCGCACTCCAGCCACGCCGCCACAGCGGCGAATAGGAGATCTCGATGAGAAAGAAGACCGCGCTAGCGGCGGCGCTGACCGGGCTTTTCGCCCTATCGACTGCGTCGAACGCCACCGTGCTGATCAAGAAAACACTTGTGGATCTGGCGGGCGACGCCGATCTGATCCTGTCCGGAAGCGTCACCGAGGTTTGGTCGGAGCAGTCTGGAGAGTCGATCAGCACCTATGCCGACGTCCAGGTCATTGATCTACTCAAGGGAGATGTCGAGTCCGGAACCGTCACCGTCAAGGTCCCCGGCGGCGCGATCGGCGACCTCTCCATCGAAGTCCCAGGAACGCCCGAGCTCTTGAAAGATCAAGAGGTCTATCTCTTCCTGAGCGATGACATGGGCAAGCTCACGAATGTCGTCGGATGGGCTCAGGGTGCCTTCCATGTCGAAGACGGAGTTGTCCTCGAGGCGGGTGTTCCCCAAAGAGCTTTCGAGCGTCGAGTCGAAGCCATTCTCGACAGTGCAACCAACTAGCACCTGAAATAGGAGGGTCGAAGCGATGCGAAGCACCACGATGATCATGACCTTGGCCGCACTGGCGCTCTCGGCGTCAAACGCGACGGCGTATACATTCTGGGGCACCAAGGACGGCAATGCGCGGATGGACTGCTCGGCCAACACCGGCTACCAGAGCGCGGAGTACTCGGCGATGGAGCGCGGGGCCATCTCCTGGAACAACGTCTCCTGCTCCTCATTCCGGTTCCGCAGGGACTCTCCCCTGCTGACCAACCGAACCGTCCCGAGGCGTGACGGCTACAACCACATCATCTTCGGCGACGCCGATGGCGCGTTGGCCGTTACTTGGCTGATGAACAACTCCTCGAGTCGCGAGTGCGACATGATCTTGGCGAACAACATCAATTGGAACGCCGGCCCCGGTCAATCGGGATGGAACCAGTACGACCTCGAAGGGGTCGCATGCCACGAGTTCGGCCATTTCCTCGGGCTCGGCCACTCCGGCACCCCGGCCGCGACCATGTACTACGCGATCGGCTCAGGCGACGACTCCAAGCGTTCGCTCCACAGCGACGATCAGAACGGAGTTTGCGCTCTGTACTAGCACTAGATCCCCGAAGCACGACCCCGATCGGCCCGGCTCGCCTCGCAAGAGGCGGTGTCGGGCCGATCTCGTTTGTCGCCGGTACCCCGGCGGAGATCGACTACGATCCGCCTTTCCGCGCGTGTCCAAGGTTCCCGCGATCCCAACGAGGAAGGTGAACGATGTGGGGCAGGATAGCGGTTACTTGCTTCCTCGTGGCCGAGGTGCTGGTGTTCGTGCCCCAGCACTACAGTCCGGTGCACCTAAAGTCGGTGCTCTTCCACTTCGGTGCGATCGTCGTGGCGAGTGGATTCGTGATCAGGCCAATGCGTTGGCCGGCATCTCTCGATCGAGTCGGGCTGGCCGGAGCACTGCTCGTGCTCTGGAGTGCCCTCTCGGTCGTCTGGGCTTCTGATACTCGGATTGCGCTGGAGGCGACCGGCGATCTCGCGGCACGGGCGGTCTGGGCTGCCGGGGGTGCCATGCTCTTCGTGCGCTGGGGATCGAGAGTCGGCTCCCGCGTCTTCGACGGTCTGCTCATCGCAACCGCGCTCGCCGCGATCTACGGATTCGCTCAGCAACTCGGCTTCGACACGGTCGAGTATCGCGAGCTTCCATCGACACCGCGAGGAACTCTCGGCAATCCCAACTTCCTCGCGGGACTGCTCGTGCTTGTGCTGCCCCTGGCGATCGTGCGCTCGCTCGAGCTCCGGGCGGCCTCCACGAAAGGGGCCGGCAGCGATCTGGGCGCCCTTTGGGGAGCCGGTGTCGTGACTGTGCTCGCAGTGGCGCTCTTGACCAGCGGCACCAGCGGGGCGATGCTCGCTGCGGGGATCACGGCCCTCATCTGGGTGGGTTGCTACCGTGCCAATCGCGCCGTACGGCTCGCCGGGATCGGCCTCTTCGTGACCTTGTCGGCTTGGTTTGCGTTCGAGATCCTGCTGGCTCTGCGCACGGCTCCGAGCGAGCTCGAGGGCTTGGCAGCGCTGATTCGGGCCGGCACCACCGAGACCCGGTTGGCGATTTGGGATGGATCGTGGTCCGCCCTCTTATCTTCTCCAATCTTGGGCGTCAGCGCCGGGGGATTCCCGATTGCGTTCGCGCTCAATCGCCCGTGGGACTACCCGCTTCGAGCGGTCAGCCTCAACACCCGCCACGCGCACAACGAGCCGCTGGAGATGGCCGTCGAGCTGGGCGTCGTCGGGCTCGTGCTCGCCGGGTTGGTCGTCTTGGCGGCCACGCGGGCGACCTGGCGTGCCGGCGCCGATGTTCGCTCCGATCGCGATGCGCGGATCGGCCTGGCGGCCATGTTCGGCGTCGCGGGGCTCCTATTGCACGGTCTGGTTGAAGTCGTCACGCGGTGGACCGTGCCCGGCGGCCTGGCGTGGGTCGTCGGGGGGATGGGGCTCGGACTCATCCATCGATCCACTTCGCCCGCCGCGCGGTCCTCGGTAGGCGGATCGACGGAGTCGTTCGCCGCGGCGGGGCTTCTTCTGCTGATCCTCCCCGCGGCCTGGGGAAGCGTGCGAGATCTTCGTGTCCAGGCCGATCTCAACCATGGCGAGCAGGCGCTCTACTCCCAGAGGCCCGACGCGGCACGTCTCTCCCTCGAGCGGGTGGTCGATCGTTCGCCTAGAGACCTCGAGGGCCTGTACAAGCTCGCCTTCGTAGAGCAGGAAGCCGGGCGATTCACCAACGCTCTCGATCTCTATGATCGGATTTCCTCGATTTCTCCCGAGTTCTCCGAGATCCACCTCAATCGGGGCGTTTCCCATCTCCGCCTCGGAAACCATGCCGCCGCTCTGGCCGAACTGGAAAAGCACCACAGTGGATCATGCTCCGACATCGCCCTCTTCTATGCCGCGAGAATCGCGCTCTCGATGGGGGATCTCACCCGAGCCCGTTCCCACGTCGAGGAGCTCCGCCGACTGCAGCGCGTCTACCCCGCGGGCAGAATGCCGGTCGGCTGGAAGCCATTCCTCCGCCGCGTCGAATCCAAACACCTCGACGCGCTCGAAGCTACGCTGGCGTCCGCGCCGGGAGGATCGCAAGGCCGATCACGCAATGTTCGCGGTGGTTCGAACACTGGGCCACACCTCACTGTTCCGGGTAGTAGCGACCGCTGAGTCAGTTCACTTGTACGCCTTTGCCCTGCTCGAGCGTCGCGTACAAATCCGCTTCCAGATTATCGAAACGCTCGATCCGTCCTCCTACCCATCTTACATGCATCGACACGATCTCCGCGTCGTCGCCGAGACCGAAGTGCATTCTCGGGTCGCTGAACGACAGGTAGCTCGTCGCCCATTGGTTGATGGCGACTTGTGTCCGAGATTTGGATTGTACCGTGACCTTCGCCCCGATCGCCGACCCGGGGCCGGATGTGCCGATGAGCCTGAGTCCGATCCAATGGCGTCGATTCCCGCCGTCGTTTCGCAGGAGTGTGGCCGTCGCCCGCAGATCGATATGTGACACGATGATGTCGAGATCGCCGTCGTCGTCGTAGTCCCAAACTGCGGCGGCCCGACCGGATCGCTTCGTGGCGAAGTAGTCGCAGACATCGGTCCCGATGCTCTCGAAATGGCCGAGTCCGTCGTTCTCCAGGAGCAGAGGGGGCTGTAGCACGAGCTTCTCGGCTGTTCCGTTGGCCGAGAAGAGATCGAGATCGCCATCGTTGTCGTAGTCGAAGAGGGCGGCGCCCCACTGGCCCTTGCCACGGAACAGATCCGCCACACCGCTGCTGTGGGTGACGTCCTCGAATGTGCCGTCACCCAAATTGCGGTAGAGAGCTCCATAGCGAAGATCGGTGACGAGTAGATCGATCAGCCCATCTCCGTCGATGTCTCCGATAGTGCCGTGCATCGATCCCGTGGGCAGCCCACGATCGTTCGCGGCGACACCCGCGGCTTGCGCCACTTCGGTGAACTGGTCGTCTCCGTCGTTGCGAAACAAGAAGTTGAGCTGATGGTCGTTGCCCTGAAAAAGATCGAGATCGCCATCGTCGTCGTAGTCGAAGACCGTGAGCCCCATGCACTTCGATTGCGGATGGTGGAATCCAGCTGATTCGGTCGCATCGATGAAGCGACCGTCCGGCTGCCGATGGTACAGAATCGAAGGTTGCCCTGCGTACTCGTTTGGATGCGGCATCATGTGAGGGGTCGCGGGAGAAACGTAGCCAGGATCGAATGCAAGAAAATTCCCAACCATACAGTCCAGCAAACCGTCTCGGTTCTGATCCCAGAATGAAACACCAACACTCCATTTGGTGAACCCGTTCAGCTTCGTCGGGCCGCGGAGCCCGAGATCGTCGGTCGCATCTCGGAATCCCCCGGTTCCGTCATTTTCGTAGAATATGTTGGGACCATAGTTGAGCAGATAGAGATCGATGTCGCCGTCCGCATCATAGTCGATCGCACCCGCGGCCATGCTCCAATGCCGGTCGTCAATACCGGCGGCCTTGGCTACTTCGGTGAAGGTGCCGTCACCGTTGTTTCGGTAGAGTGAGTTGGCTGCGTTCGAATTCGATAGGCCGTGGGGATCGCTGATTCCGTCGAGAAAGGTCCCGTTCAACATGTAGAGATCCATGTCGCCGTCGCCGTCATAGTCGAGGATGGTGATTCCGGAGCCGCTGCTTTCCAGGATGTTCTCGTAGGTGGTGTCGCCAAAGGTGTAGCGGAAATCGATTCCTGCTTCGAGAGTCGTGTCGGTGAAGGTGGTCTGTGTGGGCCCACCGCATGCTGATGAGAGGAATGCCAACAGCAACACCGCTTGCCGATCGTATCGGCCATGACGCAAGTGCATGACCTCAGCGTTCGAATACGAGGAAGTGCTGGTACGGAAGAACTTCAGCATGGTCCGTGACCAGGTGGAATCCGGCGGCCCTCATCAGTCTCGATATCTCCGCGCGTGAGATCTTCATCTTCTCTGGAGGGCCCTGTGGGAGCTTCCCTTTGCGGAACTCGATCAGCGCGACCTTCGCCCCTGGGCGGAGTGCGCCGTGAAGCCGCTGGAGCCAGGCGCTTCGCCCTTGCACGTGGTGCAGAACATCACATAGGAAGACCAGATCGGTACCCTCGGGGACGCTCGGATCGTCGGGAGCGGTGAGCACCGCCTCGATGTTCGAGGTCTCGGTCGTGAGTGCTTTGTGGTGGATGTGCCGAATCATCTCAGGCTCGATATCGATCGCCCATACCTTGCCCTTGGGTACGGCGTCGGCCAGGCGGAAGGAGAAGTAGCCCGAGCCCGCGCCCAAATCGGCGATGGTCTCGTTTCCGGAGAGGGCCAGTGCTTCGACGACCGAATCCGGCATCTGCCATTCGGCGCGATCCGCGCGGTCCAGGAACTCGATGTACTTCTCCACCTCGGCGAAAGGTCGGAGGGCGTGGGGATCGACTCCGTGCTTTCGTAGAGGGCAATCGATCGTGGGTTTCGCTGCGTGGGGGGCCGCGTCTTCCTCGCTTTGGTCGACCGAAAGGGCGCGCGACCCCGCGAGGCATATCAGGATCGCCGAGATCGATCCTAGACTCGAAGTTCGTGGGAAACTCATTTTGGCAGTGTGCTCCTGTCTCAGACGCGAATGGTCGCTCGTCGCCGCCTTGCGGTGACTTTCCCCCATCGTATCGCGAACAGGTTCTCGGGTAGCGGGTGATCTCGGTTAGCATCGACGATGATGCCACTGTCGAATCACCTTCTCGCCTTCGCGGCGCTCATATGCTCTGCCACGCCGAGGCCCGAGTCGCCGGTTGCCGCGCCAGACCCAGAGGCTTACAACGTCCTGGTCTGGGTCATGGACACCACCCGAGCGGATCACTTCGGGCTCTATGGCTATCCCCGCGATACCACACCCACTATGGATCGGTTGGCCGAAGAGGGGATCTACTGGAGCCGGGCGACGACCACCGGTTCGTGGACCTGGCCCAGCGTCAGCTCCATCATGACCTCGACCGCGGTTCCCACCCACCGCAACTACGATGCGATGTTCGCGCTTCGACGCTCTCTGGTTGCAATCCCCGATCTACTGAACGAGGCCGGCTATCACACTGCGCTCTTCAGCAGCAACATCCTGATCATGGGTCAAGGCAGGCAACTGGAGACACGTTTCGACGAGGCGCTGGCGACACCTCGCCCCGACGCAATTTTGGCCGAAGCCGTCAAACGCACATTGCGAGATCAGGCCAAACGCCCCTTCTTCATCTACGCGCAGCCTGTAGCGTGCCATACGCCGTACTACGTACGCCCTCCCTTTGATTCCCTTTTCGTCGGCGATGCCTACTACGGCCACCTGGGCGACCTACCGGGCATCAACGAGAGCGATCTCTGCGAGGGAGGAATGAAGCGCAAGGACACGATCGATGACATTACGAGCATGGATTGGTATGTGTCGCAGTACGATGGATTGCTCGCATATATCGACGCCCAAGTCGAGTCGATTTTCGAAGTTCTCGATGAGCAGGGGCTGCGCGAGAACACTCTGGTAATCCTCACGGCGGATCATGCCGAAAACCTCGCCGGTGATCACAACCTCTACTTCTGCCATGCCGACCACTACCAGACCAATCTCCATGTGCCATTGATCTTCATTCTCCCTGAGCGCTATCAGCGGGAGCGAGGACCGTTTCGGGACGTCGAATACGGCGGCAATCCCAGCCATCTCGATCTGATGCCGACGATTCTCGATCTGTTGGGCATACCAGGACCACCCCAAATGCAAGGCGTGAGCTTGCTTCGAACGCCCAAACCCCCCGCTCATTTGAGTCACAATTTCTATGGCCGATCGCTGACAAGCGGTGATCACAAGGTCGTACAGCACGGATTTCCGTACACGGCCGAGGAGCCCACCGAACTCTACAATCTGGCGACCGATTCGGCTGAGCTAACCGACCTGGCTTCCGCGCTACCGGATCTGAGCGCACGGATGGAGCAGGAGCTCGTTTCGGTAAGCCGGCATCTCGAATCGCTCGACTCCCTCGATACCGCTCCGGGGGTCTTCTATTCCAGCGATTTCGCCGATTCGGCCGAAACCGACGGTTACTTCCATATTCCTGGCAAGGAGCCCGATACCGGCCTGGTGGAGTGGAAGTTCGAGCGCATGCTTGGTGGCCGCCGCGTGTTGCACGGTGTGGTCGGCGGCGAGACACTCGGCGATGAGATTTTCGCCAATATGTCTCTGATCGCCGAAGCGCGCGCCAACTACAGCGCCGCGGCACAGATCCTCTTGGTTTCCGGCACAGCCGCGCTGTCCAGCGCGATGGCCGGCACTCTGGTGGAGTACGAACAAGAGATCTACCAGGGATATCAGCTGACCCTGTCCGAGGATTCCATTGAGCCGACGCGCTACAACGCCGCGAACGACACGCTCACAACGGGAGCGATTCCTTATCTCTTCGGATTAGGAGTGTGGCGCGACGTGCGGCTAACCGCCGACGACAATGAGATGCGTGTAGTCATCGACGGCGAGCTGGTGGTGTCGGGTTTCCCGGTCGACTCTTCGGTCTGGGGGGCCACAAAGCTCGGCTTGGCGCAACGCAGTGAGGCACTTTTCGGAGGTCTCATGACATGGCGCGAGCTCTGATCCGCATTGACGCTACGCTACCCAGTGCTCGGCCCGAGGGTCCTCTTCCGGAATCTCGATGCGAATGGCATCGTGTTCCGGAAATGAAACAGGATCGTCGCCATCGTCGCGGTGCAATACCAGGCGAAGCGCCAACTCCATTCCTGGTTCGGCTCCCAGCATATCGAGAGGGCATGCGAGTTCAAGGCAGCTCGCGAACGCTACCTCTATTCCGGTGTCGGCGATCGCGGACCATTCGCCATCGTTGCCTTCGCCGTCCTCGAAAGATGTCTTCAACGGATTCGGCGGCGCGGGGATCTCGATGCGCAGTCGGCGGCGACACGGCTTCACGAACTCGATCGTCAATCGCGATCCCGGCGAGAGCACGCTATCGATCGACTTGCCGTTTCCACTCAAGAGCAGGTACAAAGTCGCGGGATCGAAACCGAATCGTAGATGTCCAAAGGGTGGCGCTTCATCAGAGCGATGTGCAGCTCCCTGCGGAGAGTCGAGCTCCGCGACACCACCCTCGAGCCACTCGAAATAGTGGGTGACTTCACCGTCGATGATCGGCCTGAGATGCGCCCGGGGCATTCGTACGCGGGGTCCCTGCGCCGCAAGGCTCGCAACCGGCTCCAGGAGCTCCGCCGGAATGGGCTGCCCCACGAGCTCATACACTCGCTGCAGGTGCGCCCGGTAGAGGCGATCGAAGAGATCGAGATCGGGCGTGTGGTGGTCCGGGCCGTACCACCAGTTCCAATCCGAGCCTTCGGCGATGTGGATCTGCTTCCAAGCCGCCGCCCGCGTTACCGGATCCACTCCCTCTTCGAAGCGTGTCAGACATTCGCGCGCCCGGGAGAGCAGATCCCAGGCATGGTTATCCTCCGCATGGCCGATCCAGACTGAGAAATCGGATCGAATCCACGATCCAGCCCGAATTCGTCCGAGCTCCGCGACCGCACAATCCCGCTTCTCCACCAGATCGCCGATCGTTCGGCATTGAATGTCGGGAGCCACCGCCAACGATTCGTAGAGCTGCCGCAGAAAGGGAGCCCCATCTTCTGGAAAGTGCTCCCACGCGTTTTCTCCATCGAGGATGAGGGGAATGACGCATTTCTCTGGATCGGAGCTCTGCGCCGCGCGCCGGCGAATGCGAGCCAGTAGATCTTCGACCGCCTTGCCGGCGTCCCATTTCGAGTAGACGAATCCGATGCGATCCGAGAGCGCATGGTCTCTAAATACCATCGCGACATCTTCGAAGAAATACAGTTTCATAGGATCGGCGCGAGGATCGACCGAGTGCTTCAGAACATCTTCATCCGAGGCACACCATTTGAAGCCCTCCTCCCTGAAGAGACGCACCGCCGCTTCGCTGACCGAGCCTTCCGCCGGCCAGAGACCAGCCGGTTCGCCGCCAAAGTGAAGCGAATATGCCTCCTTGGCCGCGGCGATTTGAGACCGCGCGTCGGAGATATGCGCGAACGGGATTCGAGGAAGATCGATCGCTGGAAGCGCCTCTCGCGCGGAGCCATGGTCGATCAGCAGCGGCAGAATCGGGTGGTAGAAAGGGGTCGTGCTGATCTCGATCCGACCCGATTCGGCAAGCGACCGATAGGTCGGTACGACCCTGCCCAGAAGCTCCCGATGCAGATCGAGCACGCTCCGCACATCGGCCATCGTGAAATCGCGGTCTTGCTCGAGCAGATCTACGGCGCAGGTGCCCGCCCGGAGAGTCGGATCGACCCACGCGAGGTTGAAATGGACCGCCAGATCGATGAAATCCTGTGTCGAGAAGCGCCGTGCCGCGTCCGCCAGCGATCTACGATCGTCGCCGCGTTCGAGCAGAAGCTCGTAGTAGCGGGGCGAGGGACGGATCATCGTGGGGCCGTGGGCGCTGAAGAAGTGGCGAAGCACCTTCTCGGCTTCGTCCGCGGTGAGTGAGTCCGCCCGAAGCGACCACTCTTCGAACTCGTCGACCGCCCCTCCCTCGACATAGTCCTCGACCTGCTCGAGAAGAGAAGGCACGAGGTTGAAGTTCACCGCGACGCCATCTACGGCGGCGGAGACGAGCGGCATGTCCACATAGTCCTTGGCGGCGTGCAAGCGAACCCAAGGCAGCTCGTACACACCGGTTTTCGGGTGCCGATAGTGCGGCTGGTGCATGTGCCACAGCACGACGAGGTTGATGGGCATACTCGGTCCATCGGACCATCGCCGATTTACTTCGCCTTCGACGCCGGCCGGTAGAGCAGGAAAGTGCGTCCGATCTGGCCCGGGCATCCCGCCTCGACCCTCGCGGCAAGAGCCGCGGCGACCTCGGATCGCTCGAGAGGGCATTCGCGCACGATTCGCACCTTGATCAACTCGTTGGCGCTCAGACACTCCTCGGCAGACTGAATCACCTCTTCGGTGAGCCCGGCTTTGCCGATGGTTAGCGCGGCGGAGAGCTTCTGCCCCGCACGGCGCAGCTCGGCCCGATCTCGACTCTGGAGCGGTAGAACATAGCCCCTCATTCAGCCTCTCCGCCTTTCCAGTAACGCATCGTATTCCTCTCGATAAGAGGCAGCCATGCGATCCGCGGCGAAGAACTCGCGTGCACGGCGCCGGCCGCCTTCCGCCAGTCGCCCCGCCTCATCGCGGTCGCGAAGCAGGCGCAGGATAGCACCAGCCAGCTTCTCCGCACGGCGTGGCGGCACCAGGAGTCCGCTCCGTCCGTGTTCGATCACCTCGTTGTTCCCCTCGGTGTCGGAGGCGATGACCGGCACGCCGAGGGCCATCGCCTCCATCAGCACCAAGCTCGAGCCCTCCCCGAAGATCGATGGAAGCACCTTGACGCTGAGCGAAGAGAGCAACTCGGGCACGTCGGCCCGGAATCCAATCGTTCTCACCCGATCCGACACCCCGCGCTCCCGAGCCCGTCTCCGCAGGACTTCCAGGTAATCTTCGCCTTCGACCCAGTCCCCATGGCCGGCCAGCACCAACAACGCCTCAGGGATCTCTTCGGTCACATGAGCCATGGCGTCGATCAGGCACTCCGCTCCCTTTCTCGGGCGAAAGCTCGCGACCATGCCGATGAGCGGAGCACGCTCCGACAGTCCTAACTCCGCTCTAAGCACGGCGTTGTGCGGTGCCTCATCGAATAACGCCGGATCGAAGCTGTTGTAGACCACCCGGATCTTCTTCTTCGGAACCCCGAGAGATCGGAGATCGTCGGCCACCGCCCGACTGACCGCGATATATCGCGTC
>CAZFNT010000045.1:4213-14080 GCA_964520315.1 uncultured Gemmatimonadota bacterium | reverse complement strand
TGAGGCATCGGTCGAAGATGGCCCGAAGATGGGACGCGAGGTGACACGCTTGTTCATTTCCAGGCCCTAAGGGTCGGCGCCCGACACAAGCACCCAGAACGAGGGCTCGCCTTCGATGTCGACGGCCTGGGCATCGATCGAGAGCGTGGCCAGCAGCTCGAGATCGGCTGGATCGGAGAGAGCGAGGACGTGGAGCCCGGTGTTGCCATCCGCGAAGAGAGCGAGGCCATCTTCGCGCGCAGCCAGTCCCGTGGGCCGGTACCAGCTGATCCGCGATCCGATGGCGGATCCTGGGAGCCACGCTGTCGCCCATGAGCGGGGCTCGTCGGCAGGGTCTCCGACGAAGTCAGCGGATCAGGCCCTGGCGAAAGTGGCGGCTGAAGTGGGCTGCATCGACGCGTATAGCGAGCAAGAATCGACCAGCTCATCATGTTTTCCGTCGCCGGCTACCCTTCCGCGATCCAGGACGATGATGCGATCCGCACGAGATGCGGCGCGGAGGGAGTGAGTGATGAGCACTACCGTCGGTCTTGGGCTCAGTCGGCGAACGGCATGCAGCAGGGCCTCGCTCGTGCGCGCATCGAGGTTGTTCGTAGGTTCGTCCAATACCAGCACCGAGCCCCGCGCGCAAAGCGCCCGCGCCAGTGCCACACGCTGGCGCTCCCCGCCGGAGAGCCCTGTGCCGCCCTCACCTACCTCGCCCCGAACGCCACCATCGAGCCGCCTCACAAAGGGCATGGCCTGAGCGAGCGCGAGAGCCTCGATGGCGCTCCTTTCCCCCCGGTCGTCTCGTCCCAGAACGACATTGTCGTGCACACTGCCCGAGAAAAAGGCACCATCTTGCAAGGCGATCACAACAAAAGCTCGCAACTCCTCGAAGGGCATCGATGCAATCTCCCGCCCACCTACGATGATGTTGCCGCGTGCGGGGTCGCGCAGGCGGGCCAGAACGTCGGCCAGGGTGGACTTACCTGCACCCGAGGGCCCCACGATCGCGACAAACTCTCCCGCTCCGACATCGAAGCTGCAGGCATTGAGCGCTTCGGTACCGTCCGGGTAGTCATAGGCGACATCTTGAAACGACACACTCACTCCCTCGCCCGTAGGAGTACTCCCCAGCCAAGCTCTTCGTCCCTCGACCGGCATTGCAAATATGTCGCCGATCCGATCGAGCGCCACCAACGATCCCTGCACGGCAATGATCGTGTTCACCATTGTGGACGCGGGGCCGAAGAGATAGCCCAGGAACGCTTGGAAGGCGAGCCACGAACCCAGAGTCATGCGCCCCGCCATGATCTCGAACCCACATCCCCAAAACAGAAGGAGAGGGGCGCTGCTTCCGATCAGACCGACCGCCGAACCGGCAACGCACGAAACCGCTGACTCGTGTCTCTGAGCTTCCATCGATCGCGCCATTACCGGCGATGCGCGCGCCGCGGCGAAGGTGTCTGCCAAGCAGACCTTGAGAGTCCGCACGCCTGCCAATAGCTCCTGTACGACGCTCCGTTCAATCGAAGCGCTTTCCTGCACGCGCGCTGCCGCCCTTTGCTGGTGCTCCGAAAGCAGGCGCGTGGCAAAGACGTAAGGGATCACGAGCGCCAATGCTGCGCACCCCAATGCCGGGTGCATGTAGATCAGCGCCGCGGCCCCGACCACAAAGGTCAGAGCATCGCGCAGCAGGCGAAAAAAGGTCGCCGCCATTATCCCGCCGAGGCGAGAACAATCTTGCTGAATGCGTCCTCCCAAGTAACCGGTCGAAAAGCGCTCCAGCACTTCAGTGCGCACGCGAAGCACATGAGCGAGCAGTTCCGCCTTGGTGTCCCTCACGACCCTCTGTCGAAAGCGCGCGAAGGCGTAGTCGTGCACATACTCCAGCGTCAGCTTCAGTCCAACGATGGCGAAGCAGGCACCTATGATCCAATGCAAAGAGCCGATCCCGCTGGCGCCCATGGGGAAGACCTCATCGACGACATGCCGGGTGAGCAAGGGCATGGGAAGTGTCATCACCACCGATGCGAGCAGCGCCACTCCACCGAGCACGGCAAGACCGATATGCGCAACGATATGAGGGCGGATGGGGGCCAGACGATTGCCCCAGGCAGCTTTGGCTGTCCCCCCGCGCGGCATACCCGTCAACCTGCGTCGGCGAATGTCGGTCAGAGCCACGTGCGCACACTCGCCTTGGTCAGGATCGCCCACTCTCCTTCATTCCAAGTCCCCGAGCGATTCCAGCCACCCTGAAGCGTGAGATTGCGCCATCGATGACACAAGAGAAGGTTGATGTCCAGCCAGGCGCGGTCATACCAGCTCCCTCCCCAGTTCGAGGCATCGATGCCCTGCGCGGAGAGCCTCAGGTAGCTTCGATCCGAAAGGCTATAGCGCGGCAGGATCGACATTGTCGTCCAGACGATCTCTTCATCCCCCGGAGTGTGTTCCCACATCCGGTAGGCACTGGTCGCGATCGTAAGGTGGTGCCCGATGCTCACGTGGCTGTTGGCCGACGCACTTGAGAATTCAACGGTCTCGGCGCGCGAGTAGTCGAGCATCGTTCCACCGCCGAGATCGACCGAAACCCAGAGATCGCGCCCGGAGCTGGATTCGATTCCCGCCCCCCACGAGCCCGTCTCGTGCGCCGCGTCGAGAAAGACCGACCGGCCGACGCCAGCGGCCGCCCAGCCCTTCCAGTTGCTCATCGTGGTTAGAGAGAGCCTGGGGTTCCATCTCCAGGACCACCAAGGATCGCCGTCGTAACGGGAGACACTGCCCCCGGAGCCCACGTTGACCGACCGGATGCCGTGCTTCCCGGGATTGCGGGTGAGGTACGCCGACGCCAGGTACCGATCCTCACCTGCCCAGGGCACATAGCCCAACTTACCAGCGGAAAAATCGTTGCCGACATGGCGATAGGAAAGCGATGCGCTCCGGTAGTTGTCGTGGAACTTGATCTTGGCGTATGCCGCCTTTCCAGAGACTCCATCGCCGTACGACTCTACCAGCTGCCCCGTGAGGTTCCAGTCCCGGCCAATCTCCAAGAATGCATCCCCACCGGCGACGACCTCTCGATCGCTCGATCCCCGAGCATGAGTAGTAGTGACACCTATCTCGGAACCAGCCCCGACCGCTCGGGCCAGTCGGAACACGGAGTACTGCGACCCGGGCTCGACACTCTCGCCACTCCAGGGATCGATAAATGTGGTCTCTTCGGTGATCGAGTGCAGTGCGGCGATCGAAAATCGATCTACTTTGCCCGTCAGCTTCGCGCCGAACAGAATCGGCACGAGTGAGCCGTCGGCGAGCTTCTTTCCGACCCGGCGTGAGTAGAAGAGCTGCAATGGCGTATCGAAGAGATCGTTGCGCTCGGAGAAGAGCGGCCGGCGCTCGGAGTAGTAGGTCTCGTAGCGAGAGAGATTCACGTAGTTGGGGTCGGCGCCGATCTCTGCGAAATCCGGATTGAACGCCGCATCCAGGACCATGCCGGATCCGATCCTGGTCTTGGCGTCGATTCCGAACTCGAGCTCCGAGCTCGATCCGCCGGCAACGGGATCGGTGAACGTCCGGCTCGTGATGCTGGGTATGATGGTGAAGCGTGTTGTATCGAAGGGGCCCTTGAGCCCATCCATCGGAATGGCATCGATCAGCTTCACGATGGTCGAGCTCCCAGGCGGACGCGAAGCGAGCGACTCTTCCTCGAGTCGGTATACGAACCTACCGAAGTTGACGGCACATCGCGGATTCTCACCATCGATGAAGCGCAGCTCTCGGAAAGGCACAGCGATCTCCGCGCTCCACCCTTCGCCGTTGACCGCGGCACCCGCTGACCACTCGGCATCCCAATCGAAGTCGAGACTCAGGCCATCGTCGCTCACATGACAGTCACCACGGCTGCCGGCTGCGTTGACAAAGAATATGACCCCCGAAGAGCCCTCCGCGTCGGTATCGAGAATCACGTAAGCACGATCGCCAACCCCCATTGCGTCCCGGTTCGCTACCACAGCGCTGATCGCCTCTGGCTCGGAATCGTAGCAACGGAAGGCGAAGTAGAGGGATTCCTGATCGTAGCAAGCCTGAACCTCGGTTTGCATGCTTGGCTCTTCGCCCGCCTCCGGCCAGTTGGTGATGAACCCACCGCGGCGTTGCGCCGCCTTCCAGCAAAGGTCGTCCAACGCGCCGTCAACGACAGGCGGGGAGTTCACGAAGGAGAGGGAGATCGGCTCCTTTTGCATGGTGGACGGGCGAGCGGACCCGCACAATATGGCAGAGACTAGAGTGGCAAGGACTATCCTGTACGACACGTACGCTCCTAACTTGTGTTGATTCGCGATGTGTAGCTGCGACTCAGGGCGGACGAAGGGCAGGAAGCCCGAAGCGGCGAGGAGAGCCCACAACGAGGTGTCGACCGACCCCGCTGCTTCGAGCGCGAGGAAAAGCTATTCCACGATCCTATCATGGCTGATCTGGAGCTGTGAATCGGCGGTCTCGTCTCTAGTGCAGCTGCTCTTGGTGCACTTGTCACAGCCCTTGATGCAGAAACAGGCACCAGGTGGGTCGATTGCGGCGGGGTTGTGGATCCAATCCATGTCAAATGTCCTTATTATGATGCTTCGTATGTTCTTCATGCTGGGCCGGTGATCTTCACGGATCACCTCAAGGTCCACGAATCACATTTAGCTCCTATTCCTATGATCGTAGGCGGTGATGTTCGATCTCGACTCGAGCGACCTACTTATGCTCCAATGCGCTCGGTTGATACTACCTCCTCATTGCGCGTGGAGCGGATGTAGGTTTCCAGTAGCGTGGCGAGGGGCGTTCCTGCGCACAGATCAGCGGAAATCGCTTGCCGACGCCTTCTGAGCGGACAGCCGCCCAGGCACTGCGGCAGACGCTCGCACTTGGAACATTGAGCGTCATCGGCGGGGTTGAAGTCCATCCATCGCAGCCACTCCTGGTTCCACGTCGGCATTGGGGATTCGTCCTCCGCGGTCGGCAGATGGCCGATCGTGCCTCGGGAATCACCGTAGTGCACCCAGCACTTCACGACCTCGCCTTCGGGGCCGATACACAGATCCGTGCTATTGACCGCGGTACACGAACCGCCGAGGCCCGGGTAATTGGGGACCTTCTTCGAGAGCCCACGCTCGGCTAGCATCTCAGCTACACGCGTAGTGAAGGCGCGGAACTCGTCTGCTTCCAGATAGAGATCCTCTGCGCCGGAGAAGTCGTGGCGCTCCACGAATCCAAATTCGTATGTCTCTCCGTCGCTCTGGAACCAACCGCGCGCGCGTAGCCCCTCGATCAACTCGAGATACTGCTCAGCGGTGCCCGATGCTCTGGAGACATTGAAGCGCACGGCCAATGTGGTGCCTTCGAGCAGTCCTTGCGCCCGAAGCCGCTCCACATTGCCGACAATGCGATCGAAGGTGCCATGGCCCTGGCGGCTGCGCAAGCGGTCATGATTCTGTCGCGGACCGTCGAGCGTGACCTGCAAACTCTTCAGATTTCCCTCGCGCAGCATCATCATTCGCTGCGGAGTCAAAAGGACGCCGTTAGTGATTACATGCGTAGAGAAAGGAGCGTTGAGCTTTGTGGCGGCGGCCAGCACTTCGCGATTCACGGTCTCGATGACCTTGGGAGCCAGGAGCGGCTCGCCGCCGAACCAACACAGATCCAGACCCAATTGCGGTCCGCCGCGCTCGAGGGAGCGCCGGATGAAGTGGATCACACGCTTCACAACGTCGGGCGACATACTCGAACCCCGATCATGGGATTCGAAACAGTAGGCACACGACAAGTTGCAGCGCAGAGTTGGAGCGATCGTCAGAGAGAGAACACTGGAGGCATGACGCATGCGTTCGAAACGTTGTCGCACGCGCATGCCTTCGTCTTCGTCGGCTGGAATGAGATAGCGTCCCAGCATGAACTTCTCAAGAGATTCGGGGGGAATGCTCGCGCCGGATGGATCGATGTGAATGGAGCGAAGCTGATCGAGCTCGAGCGCGCCCATCCGCAGCATCCCCCCGCTCATCCCGTTGAACAGAAATATGTTGCCTGAGACTGTGTGGGTGGCGAAGTTGTAGTCCGATAGTCGATAATCCTGCACGCTCGTCCCTCCCGTCTCCGGTGGCGAGCCGCCAGAGGGTTCGGTTTGTTTTGAAGGCTCTTTGTTTCGAGCGACCGCCGGTGCTCCGAAGGCCGGCTCGAGTTACTCTCTGCGGCCGACAAGTGCAATCGGTGTGCCAACCACAGGCGTCGCACCCGATCGACCGGAGACAGCGTGGTCGACCGCTCGGCAAACTCCAGCGGCCCAACGTCTCCCGGTCACCGCCCCCCAGACCCTGAGCGCCCCGTCTTGGCGATCTCACCTCAGCATCCACGGATTCAATTCGGACCCTCGCTGGTCAATCCAAACCCCCTCGGAAAGATCGCGACCCAATCCCCATCAAGGGAATCCGGATTTTCGCCGATTCCTTACCGTGTACGCGCATACGCGCATACGCGGAGGAAAGCGATGTCGTCCTCAATCGTGCTGATTCTCGTTCCGGGGCTCACGTCGGAGGCGGTGCACGATCTCATATTCGACTGCCGTGATTGCGCCTTCGGCTCGCTGGCACCCCTGCCGCTCGACCTCGATCCGGAGGCCGTGCTACTGGGTGGAGCGGTCGACTCCGGAGAGGGTGCCGACATACGCAAGGTGCTGGCGACCTATGGCTTGGCGACCGAGGAGCTCGATTTTGCGACAGGTAGAGAAGAGGGGCGATATGACGCGGCGATCGAAGGCGTGCGGGCGGCGCTGGCGCTGGGGACCGGTCTGGTGATCGTGCGACCCGGTCTTTCGGACCGATGGGTAGAGATCGCTTCGACTTTCGACGCCGCGAACGTGCTGATCGTCGGCCATTCGACCGGCATGAAAAGGAGCGGATTCGTCGCCCGTGGACCCGACATCGTCGCCGCCGAGATCGAAGGGCGGCCGGTCGACCTGCAACCTTCGCTCTTGGGGCATTTCGAGGTTCTTCCTCCTCCTGGTCCCGAGCCGGAGGGACGATTGCTGCACGAGATCTTCCGCTGGGCTCGCCCGGAAGCGGAAGAGGAGATGAACGACTCGATTTCGAGCGCCGGCGCGGGCTCCGCGACCGGTCGCGTGTTGGAGTGAGTAGATGGAACTGGATTGCGGACTGCGGACCGAGCTGAGTGACGATGTTTGGTTTCGTCTTCTCGACGATGTCGAAGGGGAGCTCGTAGGTGAGATGGCGGACGGCCCGCCACTGAGAGTGCTCGAAATCACGCCGCGACTCGGCGGGGTCGTCACACTGCTCTCGGATCGGCACGACGCTTGGGCGCTCCACGACGGGTGGACACCTCTCTCTCCCGCGGTGACGACCTATCCGATCGAACACCCCTTCCCTATGGAGGATGAGAGTGTTGATCTCGTCCTCCTGCTGGGACGGCTGGAAGGGGACGACGCGCCGGCCCGCACCCTTGGCGAGATCCGCCGAGTGCTTCGCGAAGGCGGCCGCGCTCTGATCGCGGTGGCGAACCCCGCCGCCGTGCCCGGCGCATCGGCTCCCTATCCCGAGATCCTCGCCGAGTCGGCGCTGCCCGGCCTCTTGGCTCGCCACGATCTGCTCATCGATCGGCTCCATGCCTGGGGACCGAAGGGAACGGAACCGATCGCCTGGATCGGGTCGGCTCTGCGGGCGCTCAGATCGTCGGCCTCGGAGCACAATCGAATCGGAGTCGTGCTCTTCAAGCAGGGCCGTCCGGGCCAAGCCTGGACCCATTTCGAGCGCGCGATCGAGCTCGATCCCGATCTCGCGGACGCCCACTTCAACCGCGCGGCGGTCCATCGGCTCGCCGGTCGCGAGGACCTGTACAAGGAGGGGCTGAATGCCACCCTGCAATCTGCTCCCGATCACGAGGGCGCCCTGGAAGAGATGCGGAAGCTCTCCGGGGAGAGGACCGACTCATCGAAGATCGCCCCCGAACCCGCAACGATGGAGATCGGTTCATGAGCCAAGGCAGCTTCGCCTCGGCGCGAGTCGCGGTGGTTTTCGACAATGAGGTGCGTCCCGATACGACGGGGGGGTACTGCTTGCGAGCGCTCGCGCAGATCTGCGAGCCGACCCATGTGCATCCACGAGATCTTCACGAGCTCGAGCCCGACTTCGACCTCTATCTGAACGTCGACGACAGCTTCCGCTATCTACTGCCCGCCCGGCTTCGGCCATCGGCGTTCTGGGTGATCGATACGCATCTGCAGTACGCCTGGGACCGGCACAAGGCGCGCGCCTTCGACTGGGTCTTCGCCGCACAGAAGAACGGCGCCGAGAGGCTTCGGACCGACGACGTTGAATCGGCGCGGTGGCTCCC
Source organism: uncultured Gemmatimonadota bacterium (assembly GCA_964520315.1). Classification (GTDB taxonomy): domain Bacteria. The sequence goes on along the minus strand of CAZFNT010000045.1, from coordinate 5,716 downwards.
GCTCGCTTGCGATCCGGAAGTCCATCGGCGCAATCCCAAGATCGAGGCCGACCAGGATGTGGTCTTCGTCGGCAATATCTTCCCGGGACCGCGAAAAGAGCTGCTCGAGCAGGTCGCGCGGGAGTTTCCGAAGCACTTCATCGGTCAGGCCTTTTTCGACGAGATGGCCGACCGATTCTCGTCCGGGAGAATCCTCGTCAATCGATCGATCCGCGATGATGTGAACATGCGGGTCTTCGAGGCGACTGCCACAGGACGGCTTCTGGTGACCAACGACCTAGCGCACAACGGGCAAGAGGAACTACTGCGCGACGGCGAGCATCTGGCGACCTACGGCTCGGTCGACGAAGCGATAGAGAAAATGCGTCACTACCTCGAAAACGACGAGGAGCGCGAGACGATCGCGTCGGCGGGGGCGGAAGAGGTTCGGCGGAACCACAGCTACGTCGAGCGAATGAAGCGGCTCCTTCGAGACATCGGCAAGGCGGGGGCGGGAGAGGGACAGGCCTTCGGTCTGCGCCGCGAGTCCCGTCCGCTCAGCTCGGTGCTAGTGCTGGCCTTCAACGAGGAGAAGTACAACCGGATGTGCGTGGAATCGATCCGGAGGTACACCAGGGCGCCATACGAGCTGATTCTGATCGACAACGGCTCGACCGACGGCACACTGGAGTTCTTCCGCTCCGTGCCTGATGCCAAAGTGGTCGAGAATGGGGAGAACCTCGGGTTCGCCGGCGGCTTCAACCGCGGGATCGAGGCATCGAGCGGGAAGTTCGTCGTGTTGCTGAACAACGACACGCTGCTCACCGAGGGGTGGCTCGAGACGATGCTCGACGCCTTCGAGAACAACCCGAAGCTCGGAGTGGCAGGACCCACCTCGAACTGCATCTCCGGACCGCAGCTGGTCGAGGACGCGAGCTACTCCGACGAGAGCGCTCTGCAAGAGTTCGCGCGCGAGCGTTGTTCGGCACGCAAAGGAGAAGTGGAGGACGTAAGGCGCATCACAGGCTTCTGCATGATGATCTCTCGGGCCGCCATCGATCGGATCGGGCTGCTCGACACCCGATTCGGCATCGGCAATTTCGAGGACGATGACTACTGCGTACGTGCCAGGCTATCCGACTTTCAAGTAGGGATTTGTCACGATGTATTCATTCATCACTTCGGGTCCGTGACCTTCCGCTCGACGGGCCAGGACTACGCCGCGCTGCTGGAGAAGAACCAGAGGATCTTCCGCGATAAGTGGGCCGACGCCGCCGCTCGCGCCGAGGTGGCGGAGGCTTCGCGAGATGACCAAGGACGTAACGAAGCGCCGGCGGCAACCGATCAGGGGCCTCCCGACGCGACGCTGCGCGAGCAACGGATTCACAAGGGGCGAGCGGCCTTCATTCGAGCGGAGGAGCTCCGAGAGCAGGGGAAGCTGGAGGACGCGGGACAGATGTACCTGGCCGCGGCAGCGCTCCTGCCGGAAGATCCCGCGCCCCTCGAACGCCTGGGCGAGATTCT
>CAZFNT010000045.1:0-4203 GCA_964520315.1 uncultured Gemmatimonadota bacterium | reverse complement strand
GAGAACGGCGCACCAGCAGAGGCCGCGGCGGTCTACGAGCAGCTCCTCGATGTCGCGCCCGCGTCGGCGGAGGCGGCGATGCGCCTGGGGATAGCCTGGGCGCGTGCGGGCCGTGAGGCCGAAGCAATCGGGCAGCTCGAGCGGACCGTTTTGGAGCATTCCCTCGCCCCTTCGGAGAGGGCTCTGATCCTGGCCTGGTCGGGCGACGCGCGCCTGCGCCTCGGCGACGCCGACGGCGCCGAACGTGTCTACCGGGCCGCCCTGGATGCCGCGCCCGAGCAGCCCGATCTTCACGACGGATTGGGCCGCGTTCTGGTGGCGGCCGGTAGGGAGCACGAAGCGGTAGACGCCTTTCGGCGGGCCGTGGCGTTGCCGGGCGCCGATCCGCGACTCTCGGGCAACCTGGGCGCGGCGCTCTGGAGTGCCGGGGAGAGAGAGGACGCGTTTCGAACGCTTCGCGATGCAGTAGCGGCGGGCTGCGAAGACGCGGTCGTGGTCGAGAATCTGGCCACATGCGCGGTCGAGCTGGATTGCGCAGCCGAGGCGCTGGCGGTCCTGGAATCCGCCAGGGAGCAGTGCGGCTCCACGCCTCCCCCGTGGCTCGAAGCACTCGATGCGGCGGTCTAATGCTTGCAAACCGGGTCGAAACGAGGATATTTATGGAGGTTTGCTGACCCTCCCTCATACTCCCCACCGATGATCAACGAAATCCCCGACCGACCGGCCGATCGCAGGCCCTTCTACGCCATGCTCTTGTTGGCGGGGCTCTGTGTGCCCTTGCTCGTCGCGCTCTCTCCGGGGGCGTACGTGCGGATCGCCGCGACCGGAATCTCTCCACTCCCTATGAATCTGCTCGAGCACCCCTACTCGATGGCGGTTCTCCTCGTGGGAGTCGCGAGCGTGGCGGCACTCGCGAGACGGCGAGTACGCGAAGCAGAGGTGCCTGCACCGAAGAAGATCTTCTTCGTTCTGCTCGTGGCCGGGTTCTACTTCTCGATACTGCCGGGCCCCTATGTCGGCAGTCTGCTCGTCCTCTACTACGCCTTGGTCTTCCTCGGATCGTTCGCCGGTATCGATTTCCGACTCCGTTTCACGCCGATCCATTGGTGGATGCTCGCCTATCTCGCCGCCTGCGCCTTGAGCCTGCAAATGCTCACGCGCGCCGGCTCCCCCTTCCAGATCAGCGTCTTGCTGCAACCCTTCGCGCGCTTCCTCTCGGTGCTCTTCATCGTGAACTTCTTGAGAGATCGAGACGATTTCGAGTTTGCCGCCAAGACCTTCATCGCGATCGGCGCGATCACGGTCCTCGTGGCGGTCTACCAGGTCGCGATGTACAGTTTTGTTGGGAAGATCACTTCACTCATGAGCTCCGAAGAGGGCTCTCGCCGCTTCTTCTCGCTGGCCGGAATGCATTTCCTTCGCGCGACCGGACTGTTCAAACACCCCGCCTATCTGGGACAGGTCTGTGCTTTCGGAGCGCTCTTCCCGCTGACTACGCTGGCGCTTCCGCGGCGCGAACGAAGATCGACGATCAAGCTGCTCGCCGTAGTGGCGTGGATGCTCCTGGGCCTCTTCTGCTCCTTCAGCCGGGCCTCGTGGCTCGCCGTCGCAGTCGTGGCTATGATCGTGCCGCCGCTTCTGAAGCCGAAATGGGCGGTCAAGTACATCCTCGTCATCTCAGTCGCGGGCCTGCTCTTCGTGCTGGTCGGTGGCCTCGGTGGGGCTATCGACTACATGATCGAAGCCAAGTCGTCGTCGGTGGACTACCGCGTGGACATCATGCGCCTGGGCTTCGACGCGTTCTCTCGCAGTCCGTGGTTGGGAACCGGGCTCCAGGCATTCCGGCACTATCCCGGAAACATTCAGTCCCTGCACGTTCATAACACGTTTATCATGGCGTTCACGGAGTTGGGTCTGGTCGGTGGCGTCTTGATCATCCTGCTCTATGTCCACGGCATGAACAGGGCGATCCGCAACCTGTTCATGGCGGTCGATCCTTTCGATCGCAACCTTTCCGTGGTCCTCTTCGCGGCGCTGGTCCTCAGCCTCATAATGCAGCAGTTCGAGCAGGCGCTGAACTTCCATATCAACTATTTCCTTCTTGGGTCGATTGAGGCGATGACGATCTATCTTCGCCAGAGACAAGGCGAGAGCATCACGGCCAGGCTGCGACGAGACGAGCTGATCCGTGGTTTGCCACGCACGAGATGGGCATGAGAGAACTCAGCTTTTTGGATCTGGTGAATGTGATCGCCGCGAGACGGCGCTCCATTCTCGTGATCGTTCTGGTCTCGGTGCTTGCCAGCGTCGGGCTGTCGTCGGTGTTTCCGCCGGTCTACCAGATCACCGTCGATTGCATCATGCCGCGCAACGCGCCAATGGTTGGGCTCACGACCCCTCCCTCGGCCGAAATTTTGCGCCCAATGCTGCCGACCGGTGGCGACAAGGAGATCAGCGCGCTCACCGACATTCTAGCCCTGGGGGCGATTGACGACATGGCGGAGCTGATCGCGGGCGAGCGGATCAATACCTCGACAACCGACATCGATGTCGAAGACTCGGGGCTGATCCGGATCACGAACTACGCCCGCAATGTGGAGGACGGCCAACGGACCGCTCTGCGGGTCTACGACGCGATGAACGGCCTGTTCCGGAAGGTCTCTCTGGAGAACAACCGGCGCGTGCGTGAATTCATCGAGGGCGAGCTTGAGGCCGTCCGGACTCGACGCGAAGTGTCAGAAGGCGAGCTTCTCGAGTACCACCGCAGGCAAGAGATCGTCAATCTCGACCAGGAACTCTCGCTGCTAGTCAACAAACGAAGCGCCTTTGCCGACCGGATCGACCAGACGGTCGTCACCCTCCGAGAGTCGAACGGACGGCTCACCACGCTCAGAGCGGAGCTCAGGCGGGCCGAGATCGAGGTGAGCAACGAGCAGCTCGCGGAGAGCCCGGTGATCACCCAGCTCCGTAGCCAGATCGCCGAGAAAGAGGTGCAGCTCGCGAGCGTTGCGCTGGAGCTGACCGCGTCCCACCCGACGGTTTCCGGCGCCCGAGCGGCTCTGGTCGAGCTGCGCCAGCTCCTGCGCCAAGAGATCGAGCGGAATCTGCGGGTCGAGACCGAAGGGCTCAACCCGATACAGCGCGGCATCCAGTCCGACTACATCAAGGAGCGGATCAGCAACGAGGCGCTGAAGGCCGAGCGCGACGCTCTGCAAGAAGTCTACACGACGCTCAACGACCATGCGATGGCTGCTCCCGAAATCCGCACGTCGATGAGCCGCCTGCAAGACGATGTCACCCGGGACCGCAAGATCGAGGAGTCGCTCGAAACCCAGCTCGAAGAGGTGAAGATCCAGGGCGTGAGAGAGATGGTCTCGTTCGAGATCCTCGACGGTCCGACCGCACCTGCGAAGCCGCGCTACCCGAACACTTTTGCCAACATGCTGGTTAGCGTGGCGCTGGCCCTGATGGTCTCGTTGGTCTACTGCGTGATCGTGGAACGGAACGATCTGGAGCGGGAGCGATCGATCCGAGGCGTCGTGTTCGTCGATCGCGAGATGATCGAAGCGATGGGCGGCGCGGGAGAGACGGAAGCGTGAGCCGCCAGGGCCTGCTCGATCTACTAACCCCACTCGAGCGGCAAACACTCGAGCGAGAGATCGCGGCGTACTACTCGGTCGTCGCCGAAGAAGAGGTGGCCGAGTCGCGAGTTCAGAGCGAAGATGAGTTCACGATGATGCGGCGCCGGTTGGTTGTCCGCCTGCTCAATGAGACCGCGCTCGGCTTGATCTGCGCGGTCGCGGGGATCTACTTCTGGGCCTTCTTCAGTAGCCGTTTCATTACCTAAGGGACTGGAAAGAAGGAATGCTCACAAGCTTCGACGAGCAGTCCCGCATCGAGGCGGTAAAGACCGCCTTCCGCCGTCTGCTGCTGCCGCGCCTCGACGCGGATACGTCGCAACAGCGAACGCAAGGCATGGTCTTCTATCGGGGCCGGTGGATGCCTCAAAACGAGGCGACCCGGATCCACTACATGCTCGCTCGCGACTCGGAGCGAACATTCTTCGACGTCTTGGTGTTCGTGATCGTTCTCGTGCTCGTCTTCGCTTTGGTGATGTGGAGAGGACCGATCATCATGATGCGTTTGCTCTAAGGGTCCGGAAAGAAACAAACGTGTCAGATCGCGCCCAGATTTGGGTCAGAT
>CAZFNT010000044.1:13863-14196 GCA_964520315.1 uncultured Gemmatimonadota bacterium | reverse complement strand
GCTTTTCAAGGGCGCGGAGAAGTTCGTTCCCCTCGCGATCGATGCGCGCGAGTGTGTCGTCGTCGAGGAGCTCCAACGTGCGCAGGGCGATGCGGCTCGAGGGTTCGTCTTCGGCGAAGGTGGAGACGTGCATCAGGCCGAAGTCGGGGAGGTAATGGCCGCGGGCGATTGCGATGGCGGCGATCTTAGCCATTCCGCCGCCGAGCGCTTTCGATAGGAGCACGAGGTCGGGGGCGAGCCGAAGCGACTCCGAGGCGAGGAAGGCCCCCGTGCGGCCGCAGCCGGTCTGGATCTCGTCGGCTACCAGAGGGACGGCGTGCCGGCGGCAGAGGG
>CAZFNT010000044.1:0-13853 GCA_964520315.1 uncultured Gemmatimonadota bacterium | reverse complement strand
CTCGGCGAGGTGGTCGCGCTCGATCGGGTTGACGCCGCCTTCGCCCTGGATCGGCTCGATGAAGAGGGCGGCGACGCGGGGAAAGGGCTGCGTGCGCAGGGTGGGTCCGCGATCGCCGCGCGAGGGGCGGAGGAGGCCGAGGATTTGGGAGCTCAGCAGGGCGGCAAAGGCGGCGGGCTCGGCGGGGGGGACGAAGCGGACGTCGATGCCCGCGCCCTCCATGGAGTCTCGGTGGCGGGGGCGCCACGTCAGCTTCGTGCCGGCCGATCCGCAGCCGTGGAAGGAGCGCTCGAGGGCGACGAAGATCGGCGGGGTGTCGAAGAGGGCGCGGTTGTTTCGGCAGGCCAGATCGATGACCTGCTCGGGGGTGGTGAGATCAGCGAAGGGAGGGGCGATGCCGCGGGCTCCGTCGGCGAAGGCTGATCGTGAATCGTCGCTGCTCTGAGCGAGGTCTCGCCGCAGTCGGCTCAGGTCGGATTCCGCTCGGCGCACGGCCCGCAGGAGGCGATGGCGGCGGGCGGCGGTGCAGTGTTTGACGGCGGCTTCGACCGCTTCGCTGCCGGTCGAGAGGAGATGCACGTTGTACTCGCCGCCACCCACGGCATGCGCGATGCGCCGCGAGATTCGTTCCGCCAAGAGGCCGCTGTGGCCGCGGTAGGAGGCTTGAACGAAGGCCGGCACGGCGGAGGCTGCGCTCCGGCGTGCCTCTTCGACGAGGGCGGAAGGGTTGTGCCCGAGCAGGGTTGCGCCGAATCCGCCGGCGAAATCGAGCACGCGAACCTGCTTCCCGCCGAGCTCCCCCCAGAGCCAGGGGCCTTCGCCGCGGGTGTAGAGGGCGTCCAGGCCGAAACACTCGAGGAGGGCTCCGAGGCGGGGTTGGACGTAGGTGGTGTACGCCGGTCGTGCGCCTGCGGCGGGCAAGGGTGCGCTCTCGACCGAGCGACCATTGGTTGCCCTCTCTTCCGCATCGCCGCCCGCGAGGGCGCAGCGCCGATCGCCCTGCACCGGTCGCGCCGGCTCTTCGGTCTCCTGATCCGCTGGATTCGGTGTCATCGCTTGGGTCGATTCTCCACATTGCCGCGCTGGGACGTCGCGTGTCGATCGAAGGGTAACCGACGCTCGCGGACCACCGTCCCGGAGGCGCGTTACTCTATTCGATGGTCGGATCTTGCCAGCACTCACCGACTTCGCTCTGGAGGCTCCGCGAATGACCTTTTTTCGCCCAATAGTGGCGACCCTGACTCTACTTCTCGCTTCGGCACCGCCGGCCCCTGGAGCGCCCACGGCGGCAGCGGTCTCGTGCGGTGCGTCCGCCGACATCACCATCGAGGACGGGTCGGTCTACCGCGCGGATCAGGTCTTCAACGGCACGAACGGGTACGGCGCCATTGGTGGACAGCCCTTCTCGCCTCATATCGTAATCACCTACCACCTACTCGCGAATCGTCCTCCGCTCGAGATGGAGCTCTATCGCGATCAGCGCGTTGGCCCGGCCGGCTACGTTTTCGAGCTTCCCGATACTCTGTACGAAATGACCGTGCATCTGGGCACCTTTCAGCGCAACGGAGTGGGTGACGCTCTGATGAGCGTCGTCGCGGAAGGCGATACCATTCTCGAGGATTTCGACGTTATCACCGAGGTGGGGATGGAGCGGCCCGCGGATATCAGGAGCCTGGTCGATTTGAGCGATGGAGAGTTGAATATCGACTTCTACGACAGCCGCGGGGATCACGATATCTCCGCGATCGGGCTTCGGGTGGCCGATCCCGATGATGCGACTCCGCCGGCCACGCCGACGGGGCTCGAGGCGCTCGACACCTATGCGGGGGTTCTGCTGCGTTGGAATCGCAACACCGAGACCGACCTGCTCGGCTACCGCGTGTTTCGAGACGACGGTCTCGGCTGGGTGGTCGAGCGTGATCTGCGCCGGGTTCCGATGGTAGTGCCGATCACACAAGAAACGACACGTTACGGCGTGATCGCGATCGATCTGTACGGCAACGAGTCCGATACGACATTCACTAGCAATGTCGGCCCGCGCGATCCGTGGAGCCTTCCGCTGCAGCGCTACGAGATCTTCGTAGATCCGCTCGATCTCCTTCTGCTGGACGAGGATATCTTCGCCGATATCGAGGTTTGGGGGACGCTCTTCGTAGGCGGTGCCGAGAGAGACTCGGTGTCGCTCAGTTACCGCGGCAACTCCTCGCGCCCGGCGCCGAAGAAGTCATGGAACATCGATCTCGAGGGCAATTCGCCTCTGCATGGAGGCAACGATCTGATTCTCAAGTCGACATTCATCGACAAGACGATTCAACGAGAGCTGCTCTCGACCGATCTGCTCGCCTTGGCAGGGGTCGCACATCCAACTACTTTTCCGGTGCGCGTGGAGCTGAACGGGGAGTACCGGGGGGTTCACCTCGACGTGGAGCGGATCAACGAGAGTTTCGTAGCCAGAGTGGGCTGGGATGCGAAGGGGCGCCTCTACCGCGCCGACTCCGCGCTGAGCACGAACAACAGTCTGCAAAGCTATATCGATCTCTTCGAGCCGCAGCTCGTGGACGATTGGGAGCGCGCGGATGCTATCGCATTGACCGATGCTCTGGTTCGGCTGCCCGATGAGGATATTCTGCCCTGGCTGGAAGCGAGTGTCGACCTCGAATCGTATCTATCTCTGCTCTGTCATCATCAGTACGCCGCGAACAAGGACTGGGTCGGGGACGACTACTTCCTATACAGAGCCGATCCCGACTCGCCCTGGCGGATCGTGCCCTGGGATATGCACGAGAGCTGGGATATTCTGCGTGTCGATTCACCGATCACATTCGGCACCGAAGAGACACCCGATCTCGTAGGTCGATACAACCGCCTCTTGAACCGAATTCTGCACGTTCCTTCACTGCAGCGGAGGTACACCGAGCGCTTTCGCGAGTACCTGGCTTCCCACATGCATGCGGATTCGATCCTGGCGGCTTTCGACGCGAGAGAGAGCGAGCTCTTCGAGGATATGAATCGGGACGTGTACAAGGCAACGCGTGAGCTGAGCGCGCCTTACGTCGGCGCTGTGGAGAGTGTTCGCGATTTCATCGAGGCGCGATATGCGGAGGTGGAAACACAGCTCGATGCGTACGAGCTCCCCGAGCATGTTCTCGTTCACATGAGCGAGCTGGTGCCGACCGCGGGACACTCGGTTCACGGTGTGGAGATCTTGAACCTCGCTGCTCGGCCCTTCGAGCTGAGCGAATTCTATCTGTCCGACGATCGCGCCGATCTATCGAAGTGGGCGCTGCCGGATACGATTCTGGCGGGGCAGGATCGCGTCGCTTTTTCGCTCGGGTCTCCGGCGTCGCGGGGCAGTTGGATCGGTCTCTCGCGACTGGTGGAGAGCTCGACCGTCGTCGTCGATTCGATCGTCGCTCCGAGCTTTCTTCCGGCTACGAGGAGCTATGGTCGCTATCCCGACAGTTCCGGACGTTGGCGCTATCTCGATTACCCTTCTCCCGGGGCATCGAATACGTGGAACTCTCCGATCGCTGTCGAGTTGGATGTCAGCGATACGCTGCTCGTCACTGGGCAGCCGATACAGATCACGATCGGTCTGGAGAACGACGAATTCGTAGCGATCACTGGGACCGCGCGCTTAGCGCTCACGTCGTGGGAGGGAATCCGCTATCCGCAAGATCCGCTCTGGACGCAAACGATCGAGGTGCCGGCGATCGGCGCGACGCAGTTACAGATAAATGCGGCAGTTCCGTCTATAGGACTGGATGCCGGGGGCTACGTGTTGAGTGCGGCCTTCCTCTACGGCGACGATTTGTGGGCGGTTCATGAGCGTGAGCTCTTCGTGCTGGGCGACCCGGTCTACGCCCTCGTCGTCAACGAAGTGATGGCGCGCAACGACACGACATTGGCGGACGAAGCGGGGGAGTACGACGACTGGATCGAGCTGTACAACACTTCCGACCAATCTGTTCCGCTGGCCGGGCTCTTCTTGACCGACGACCTCCAGGACGATCCATATCGCTGGCCTCTCCCCTCTCAGAGTCTGGCGCCTTATGAGCATCGCGTCGTCTGGTGCGACAACGACGTTGCGCAGGGCGATTTCCATGCGAGCTTCAAGCTGAGCGGGGGTGGTGAAGAGGTCGCGATCACGTCGGCCGGGCCGGAGCCGGTAGTGGTTGACCGGTGGGTGTTCGGCGCGCAGGAGGCGGATGTTGCGTCGGGACGTTACCCGGACGGCCAACCTACCTGGCTGCGGCAAGGAGCTCCCACGCCGGGTGCGGTCAACGTCTACTCGCCGCGGTGAGTTCGTCGGCGCCGATGTCGATATAGTCGATCGCCCCGACACCGGTGTTCGGCGTGGCCGGGTCGTCCCAGCGCGCGTCGCCCTCGTAGTCGAGAAGGGGGGCTTCGTCGTCGGTGCCGGCGTCGATGCAGGGTGATCCGGCGCTCAGGTGGATGTCGCCCGAAGAGAGATCGACGAAGAGCGGATCGGCGTCGATGTTGCCGGTGCCGGGATGGCCGCCCTCAATCAGGCTGTAGGTGGCATCGACACTCGAAAGAGTGTCGGCCCAAATGCCGGTGCCCACCGGCCAGAGAATCGTGTTGCGGAGCTCGAGACTCGCGCCACTGTACCCGGGGCCCTGCTGTGCTACCGCACCTGTGTCGCAATCCGCGACCGTATTGTTGACGGAGAGAACCACGGAATTCGAGCGCGCCACGATACCGATTCGACAGTTCAGAACGCAGTTGTTTCGGAGCGTGGCGGTAGAGTGGGTTTCGATTTGGATTCCTCGATCGGGCGCTCCGCTGACGCAGTTGTCTTCGACAACACCCACGAAGAAACCCAGATCGATGCCGTCGTCGCCCGGGTTGTCGACAGTGTTGCCCGCGACGATCATGGAGGTCGTGCCATCTGCTTCGATCGCATCCCATTCGCCCATGACTCCACTCTGGTCGATCTGGTTGCCGCGCACGACTCCGGTGGAGAGTGTCATGTCGAGCACTTCGCCACGGAGGGAGTTGAACTGGTTGTCTTCTACGATGAGCTCACTATCGGTGGTCCTCAGCGCGCCACCGAAGGCCGGGCCGAGCTCGCTCTGGACCAGCTCGACGGTTCCATCGAGCCCCGTGAGCATGGCGGTGAGTTGAACAGGGTAGGCTTCCTTGGGAATTGCTCCCCCGCCCTCGAGTCGGCTCCTCTCGACATGAACGGTGCCGCCCTGATAGGCGAGGATCGTGCCCCATCCGTGCAGGGGATCGAAGTTGGTTACGATCACCGGATCGCCGGAGACACCGTTCAGCTCCAGTCGGCCGTAGACGACCACCGAAACCAGGGAATCGAGCTCTACGGCCACGCCTTGCTCGATCGTCACCGTCGCGGTCTCCAGGATGACGATGTCGCGAGACATGACGTAGGGAGTACCCCGATCGGTCAGCGTGACGTCGCTGGCGACGTAGAGGGGTGCGGCGAATGCGGCGCTCGATGCGACGAGGAGCGTCGCGGGTATCAAGGAGGGGATTCGCCCGGGCGTCTGATTGTCCATCGATCTCGTCTCCGTCTCGGTTCTGGAACTCCTCGAGATGATAACCTGCAGACCATGGCTCCCAAGATCGATCCGATCGAACGACCCGCGGCGCGCTTGCTGATCATCGGCATCGACGGTGGCGATTGGGATCTGCTCGATGCTTTCATCGAGGCTGGCCACATGCCCAATCTCGGCTCTCTCGTGCGGCGAGGTGCCAAGGGAGAGCTGACCTCTTGTTTCCCACCGGTCACCGCACCGGCATGGACGAGCATGGTCACCGGCGTCAACCCCGGCCGGCACGGCATCGTCGACTTCATGGACTTCGATGTTGGCTACTCCAGGCGCCCGGTCAACCGGCTCGCGATTCGTGAGGCGACACTTTGGCAACGGGCTTCGGACGCCGGCCTGCGAACCGTCGCCGTAAACGTGCCACTGAGCTACCCGCCACCCGAGCACGATGGCGTCTTCGTCTCGGGCATGATGACGCCCTCGAGGGGGAAACTCTGTCATCCCGCCGGCGCACTCGATTCCCTCGATCCGCCGGGGCGCGACTACATCATCGATGTTCCATGGACCACCTGCCCGCCCGATGGGATCGGACGTTTCCTCGAGAGAATGTTGCTCTGCGTGGACCGGCGCGCCGACGCCATGGCGCAGCTTGCGCGGCGCGAGCAATGGGATCTCTTTTTCGGCGTGTTCGTCGCGACCGACCGCATTCAGCACTTCCTCTTTCGATATGTGCGCCCCGACACACGAAGAAGTGACGCTATTGCGAGAGGGTTCCACGATCAGATCGCCGCGATCTTCCGCAGAATCGACGCAGGCATCGGTGAGCTGGTCGAGATCGCCGGTGAAGATGCCGCGATCATGATCACTTCGGATCACGGCTTTCGGCCGGTCAGCCATCGCTTTCGACTCAACCGATGGCTCTTGGAGAATGACTACCTCTCGCTCGATCTCAAGAAGCGGATGTTGGTAGAGCTGCGGCCCGGCACGATCAAGCGCCGAATTCGTGAGCTCGTGCGGAACGACCGCCCGCCGGAAACCGCCGGAATGAAACTCCTGGCCTTGATGAACTGGAAGAAGACATCTCTGTTCACCTGCTCGCGCACGAGCCAGGGATGCTATGTCAACGACCATCCGCGCTTCCCTGCGGGACGCCCCCTCGGGGGCGACGAGAGAATGGAGATCGCTCGCGAGGTGCAAAGGCGCCTGGACTCCGACGAACGTCTGGCGAAGCACCTGCCCTTCGTGATCCGCAGAGAGCAGCTCTACTACGGGGATCTTGCGGAGAGCTGCCCCGATCTCTTCTTCGTGCTCGACCGGGGAGCACTAACGGTCAGTGACGAACTGGGAGCCGAACTGGTGCCCGAGACAGCCTTTCATCTAGGCGACGGCACCCATCGTATGAACGGTGTGCTCCTGCTCGCGGGCCCCGAGTTCCGCGAAGGGGAGGTGATCGAGATGAGCGCGATCTTCGACGTGTTCCCGACGGCGTTGCACCTGCTTGGAATCGAGGTGCCCAGAGATCTCGATGGAGCCGTGGTCGAAGAGGCGTTCACCGAGGAATCGCGAGCGCGATGGCCGATTACGAAGACCGACGCGGCGCCAGAGGGCGCGAGAGCTCCACTCGATGGGCCGCACGGGTTCGCGGGCGCTCCAAAGCAAGTTCGCGACAACATTCTAAGCCTCGGTCGGCTCGAGGAGGAGAGCCGCGGAGGTGGCGAGGATATTCTCGGCCGCTGGTTCGATGCCTCGCCACAACTCGCGCGCTTGCGGCGGGGGGCCTGATCGAACACAGCGTGCGAGGCCGCGACCCCGAGGCGGGAAAGCGAAGCGTCTCGCGCAGGATCGCCGGAAACCTCCTCGCTCTGGGCGGCGGTGCGACGCTTCAGCGGGCACTCGGCATCGCGTGGCTGCCCTATCTCACGCGAATGCTCTCGCTCGAGGAGTTCGGCCTATACGCCTTGGTAGGAGCAACGGGTCTGGTAGCGATCACGGCCCTTCAGTGGGGCTCAGGAGCCGCGGCGGTGCGGGCGATGGCTCGTGATGCCCAGAGTCGCGATCGCGTGATCGACGCACTTCTCGTCTGGAGATCAACCGCCGGCGCGCTGCTCTGCGCCGCTGCGCTCCTGCTCCCTCGGATCTCTCCCCACCCCCTCGCGCTCCTGCTGGCGCTCTCCGCTCCGGGGTTGGCAGGCGAGATGCTGCGAACGGTCTTCGATGCCGCGCAGGTCGCCAGGGACGAGCCGCGGCCCTCGGTGACCCTCGGCGTGATCGTGCAGCTGGTCACGCTCGTGGCCGGCGTGATCGCGCTGGAGGCCGGCTTTGGTCTGGACGGGGTGATCGCGGCTCGATCGGTCGTCGGATTCGTGACGGGAGTGTTGGTGCTGACTCTGCTCCTGCGGCGACGAGAGAAGAGGCGGCTCTTTCAACCCGCCCACCTCGCGAAAATCGCCGGGGAGTCCGCGCCCTTCGGTGCTCTCGGCGTGATAACGACACTCGAAGGGCGCATAGATCTGCTCATGCTCGCGACGCTGTCTGGGCGGATCGGAGGGATCAGCGTTCCCGTCGAGCTCGCCCTCGGCATCTTCGGTTTGCCGATACGCATCGTCCAGATCCTGCTCGTGCCTTTGACCCCACTACGAACCGCGATGGTGCCGAGCATAGCGAGGATCATTGAGCGCGATCCGAGGCGCGTGGCGGAGCTCTATCGCGGAGCGACACGTGTGTTGATCGGACTGATACTCACACCCGCTTGCTTGATCTTGATCCCCGCGGCGCCCTTGCTGATCGCCTTGGCCGGACCCTCGGAATTCCAGTCGGGTGCGCCGGTGCTGGTGCTCCTGGTCGTGGCGGCCGCCCTGGTCGTGACTCAGGCTCCCGCGACCGCCGTCGCTTCAGCCGCACGCAGGCCATGGGCACTGGTGGGACCTGCTTTTGTCGCCCTCGGCTGCAATATCGCTCTGAACGCGATATTGATTCCCCACTGGAGCTACGTCGGAGCGGCGGTCGCGACACTGATCGCCAGCGCGGGCGGCCTGCTGCTCCGCCTCCATCTCGCCGAGGTGGCAACCGGTCACGATCTGCGTGCCGCGTGGAGCGAAATCGCGCGCCCCTCTCTTCTGGCCTGGAGCGCGGTGTCCATTGCGGTGCTCGCGGGTCTTTGGATCGCCCTCCACCCGCTTGCTGGAGCGCTCGCCGCGCTCGTCGTCTACGGTAGTGCGCTACACTTCGGTGCGATCTTGACACCTGAGGACCGCGCTCGCGCGGCTGCCCTGCTTCGGGACTCCGGAACCATTGATACGAGGATGTACCATGCTCAAACCCTGGCAAGAGATCGGCTCGAAGGAGCTGGTGTCCACACCCGCCTTCACTCTGCGAGAGCACCAGCGCGTGCATCCCACAAGCGGACGATCCATGCGATTCTATGTCGTCGATACCGCTCCCTGGGTGAACATCATTCCGATCACTACCGAGGGGGAAGTGGTCATGGTGCGCCAGTACCGTCAGGGCACCCGTGCGCTCTCTCTCGAATGTCCTGGCGGCATCGTGCTCCCGGCCGAGGAGCCGGTGAATGCTGCACGCCGCGAGCTGTTGGAGGAGACCGGATTCGAAGCCGACATAGTCGAGCCGATCGGAGAGGTCTACACCAGCCCGGCGATTCTGGATCACGTGACGCACTTCTTCGTGGCCCGCGGTGTGCGCCGCGTTCGCGATCCCAACCCCGACGCTGGCGAGGATATCGAGATCGTGACACATTCCCTTGACGAGATCGACGGCCTGATCCGAAGCGGCGACATCGCGCACTCTCAGGTCATCTGCGCGTTTCACTTCTTTCGCCGAGCCTGACCCCGAGACCCCAGGTATCGAGAAGCACGCGTCCGCGATTCAGGTCGACGGCCCGCTCGAACGACTCTTCGATCGTCGCCGGAGCTGGGGGGCTGAAGTTGCCCGACTCTTCCAACTGTTTCATAGCGGCGGTGCCGCCGCGAGTGGGGATAAGCACAACGGTCTCGGCGCCCTGGTCGAAGGCGAACTCCGCCGATCTGGCGGCCCAGACCGCGGCGTGCTCCGGTGTCTCGAAAGGCGGCTGGATGAGGACGAACGCGCGCATGGCAACTCCCCCGCGGATGAGCGCCCGGGCGGCCCGCTCGAAATCGTAGAGGTCGGCGCCCTTGCCGAGGTGGGGCAGGATGTCGGGATTGACCGTTTCGAGCCCCATGGCCACTTCGAGCTTCCGGCCGCCGAGTAGGTCTCGGAACTGGAGAGTGTCGGCTCCGATGAGTTTCGGATGAGATTCGACTATGGTCCTTTCAAATGGGAAGACACGCTCGGCGATCGCCCCGTAGTCCGCGATCGGCAGGGCGGATCGATCGAAGAAAGAGCCTGCATTGTAGAGTTTGATCCAGCGCGCCCGCGGCAATCGAGCGAGTGCGTGGTCGATCTGGGCAACGATCGCGCCTCTGGGTGTGGGCCCCGGCAGCGTGTGCTGCCACAGATCGCACATCACGCAGCGAAAGGGACACTCCCGACCGGTCAAGATAATCGTAGCGACCTTGGTCGAAAGCTCATCTTCTACGAAGAAAGCGTGCGGTATCTGAGGATCGAGCTTCGCGCGCCGCTCGACATCGGCGCCGAATCTCACGCGTAGAGTTCGTGGAAACGTCGGCGAAACTCGCTCTCGCTCCGCGAAAATGCGTCGTTCAATCGACGTGGGTCGACAGCGCCGTGCTGAAAGCGACGCTTGGGGAACACCGGCATAGTGAGCCCGGTGAGCGCTGCGATTCCGCGACGTGCGATCTCGCCCTTGAGCTGGTAGAGGCGGTTCACATTCCAACCGGTGAGCTCGATAAAGGGGATCGATTCGGCTACATCGATCACGCTGCGGCGGGTGTAAGGAGAGACGAGAGAGAAGGAGATCAGGCTTGCCGGTGCGTATCCCCGCGTGCAGGCTCGGCTCTGCCCACCCGAGTAGGTGGCACTGTGTTTGATGCTGCCTACGCCCCACCCCTCTTGATAGAGAAGAAGATTGTTCAGAACGGAGCGGATGGTCAGCTCGGAGTTCTCTTCGATCGGATAGTCCTTGAGGTTCTCGTCGCCGCCGTCGCCATCGACGAGGTAATGCCAATCGGGATGGCGCTCGCGAATGCCGCGCAACAAGGCCAGATTCATGGCGGCTGTCTCGACATCGAGCGCCTTGTAGTCCTCGACCGTGCGCAGCACCTCGTCCGGATCGAGGTCACCGGGCGAGGCTTCGATGGGCTCGAGGTAGAGCGCGAGATCGAGGGATTCGAGGAACTCGCGGGCCTGGGCGAGATCGGCACCACCGGGCATGTGCAAGGTGAACGCTTTGAGACGGGCGGGATTCAGACCGAGGGCGAGCATGCGATCGTGGATCAGAAGAAAGACCGTACCGCTATCGATTCCGCCGGAGAATGGGACTCCGATCGGCTCGTCGTCGGGGATGGTGCGCAGCACCCGCTCGATCTCGCCGGCAAGGGCGCCCATGTAGCAGCGGCCAATTTCATCGAGATCGGCGGGCAGGCTGTCTCGCTCCGGAGTGAAGAAACGCTCGAACGTGGGCTCGGGGTCGGGGCAGCCCACGAGATGAAGGCTGAGGATGTGGTGAGCCGGCACCATTCGGGTGTAGCTGGGGTGGAATTGGTCGGCCATTCCGCGCGACCCGAGCCAATCGGCGATGTCGTCGATGCGGTCAGAGACGACCAGTTCGGGGCCGCTTTCCGCCTTCGCAAGAAAGTAGCGCATCGGGCGATCGATCGTTCGGGCCATGCGGACGAAGGGCGGGTCGCAGGCGACGATTGCGAAGGAGCCGTCGATTGCGTCGACGGATGCTGGATCGCCCCCGGCGACGCGCGCGCGAGCCTGCTCGGTCGAGATGGCGTGGATGAGGTTGCGGGCGGGGTCGAGGCGGTCGTAAACACGGGAAATGATGTCGAGCATCGGGGACCTTCGGTTCGAGTGGCGTGGAGGGGGTCGGATTGTATCAACTCGATCGCGCGTTGTGCGCGCGCGTGCATTGACGCGTACAGACTGCTAGTCTGCCGGCTCGCAACGCCGCGAAGAAATCGGCCCAGGAATTCCGAGGAGCTCGACGATGCCAAGGCACAAAGGCACGATCGCCATCCTGACCGGTGGAGGAGACGTGCCTGGTCTCAATCCAGCCATCCGTGCTGTCACCCTGCGCGCTATTCGCGAGGGGTACCGTGTCATCGGGATTCGCAGGGGCTGGGCGGGGCTGGTCGATCTGGTCCCCGACAAGAAGGCCGACAACTCTGGCTGTTTTCAGATTCTCACCGAAGAGGTGGTGGACCGCGCGGGGCGCACAGGAGGCACCTTCCTGCACACTTCTCGTACCAGGGCGAGCCACCTGCCGCTCGACCTCCTTCCGCCACATCTGAAGGACCACTATACCGAGCCTATAAATGACGTCACCGATACCGTGCTCACGAATCTCGAGTTCTTGGGTGTCGATTGTCTGATCCCGATCGGCGGCGACGACACTCTCAGCTACGCGCACCGGCTTCACACTCAGGGCGTCAAAATCGTCGCTGTTCCGAAGACGATGGACAACGACGTTCCAGGCACCGATTACTGCATCGGCTTCAGCACTTGCGTGAGCAGAACGATCGAGTTCACCCACCGACTCCGCACGACGGCCGGATCGCACGAACGTTTTCTGGTAATCGAGGTGTTCGGGCGCTACGCGGGGTTCACCGCTCTGATCCCGACCATGGCCGGTGCGGCCAATCGATGCGTGATTCCGGAACATCCCTTCGAGATCGAGCATCTCGCGGAGCTCTTGGCCGCCGACCGTACGCGGCATCACGCAAACTACTCGGTAGTACTCGTCTCCGAGGGGGCGACGATTGCGGGAGAGAGCGAGATGTCGTTCGAGAGTGCGGATTCCGATCAGTACGGGCACCGCAAGCTCGGGGGGATCGGCGACAAGGTCGCGGCTCAGCTCAAGGCCCTCTCACCGCAGTACAACAAAGGGCGCCAGATCGCCATTGTGAGCCAACGCCTGGGCTATCTCGTTCGCTGCGGCGATCCCGACGCGCTCGATTCGATCGTTCCGATGGCGTTCGGGAACCTGGCGATGGACCTGGTGCTATCGAGGAAGGCTGGGCGGCTCGTCTGCCTGCGGAACGGTTGCTATGACAGTGTGCCAATCGATGTGGTGGTAGGCCGGAAGAACGGAATCGACGTGCAGAAGTACTACAGCGTCGATCGCTTGCGACCGATCTACCAGACCTTCTCGAGGCAGCCCTTGTTCATCATGACGAGTGACGTGTAGAGAGTTGCCCCCTGCCCGGAAGCGTTTTCTGATGTAGATTCGTGTTGTGGGTGTCGATTTCGCGGCCCTGATGTGCCACGCCCCGATCGTGGTTCCTGAAGTGGGTGGGGCCGAGGCCCACCGCTGTGGGGCCACGACCCGATCCATGCGAGAGGCGGCCGAACGCTGCGTCGCCTCGGGGCCGGATCGTGTTGTCTTGGTGTCTCCCCATTCGCCGCGACACGGGCGAGACTGGGCCGCGTGGGAGGGTTCCCTGCGAGGATCTCTCGCGCGCTTTCGGCACAAGCGTGAACGGGTCGATCTGCCGCCCGATCCCGCAGCGATTCGGGAGCTCGGAGTGGAGCGAGGGCTCCGGGGAGAGCTCGACCACGGAGCGGTCGTGCCCCTTCTCTTTCTCACTCGGGCCGGCTGGCGAGGCCCCACGGTGGTGCTGGCTCCCCCGTCGCCGCTCGGAGACGCGGAGCAGATCGGCGGGGCGTTGGCCGCGATCACGGGGAACACTGCGCTAATCGCGTCGGGAGATATGAGCCACCGACTCAGCGAGGAGGCTCCGGCCGGCTACGATCCGCGCGCTCGCTCATTCGACCGCGCCTTCGTCGAGGCGCTCCGACGCGGAGATTGGCAAGGAGCCATCGAGGCGCCGGAGCGGGAGATCGCGGCGGAGGATGTGATCGATTCGACCAAGGTCGCGATGGCTTCGATCCAGGATCCTCGAAGCTCGGAGGTCCTCTCCTATGAAGGCCCCTGGGGCGTCGGCTACACGGTGGCTGTGCTTCACCAAGCTAAGCCACCACTCTGGGCGGTCGCCCGGGGGGCGGTCGGCAACCGAATCAGGGGCGACCTGTGGCGCCTGCCCGACGGCGGACCGCCGGCGCAGGGCGTGTTCGTGACCATCAGGAGGCAGGGGGAGCTGAGGGGATGCACCGGGCGAATGCGCCCCGATGCCGAGTTCCTCTATCACGAGATCGCCGAGATCGCCATCGGGACCGCCACGCGCGAACGACGATTCG
>CAZFNT010000043.1:12750-14347 GCA_964520315.1 uncultured Gemmatimonadota bacterium | reverse complement strand
CCAGGCCATCGCCATATCGGCTCTTGGTCGCCATGGAGTCCCCGGGAATTGCTCGATCAGCTCGGCGTACCCGCGATATGAGTCCTCCGGCCGATTCTCGACTACCAGAAGGTGCTCCGCCAACAAAAAGCGAGCCCGTTCCGCCGAGGCACCCTGCGCCTGCGCGGCATCCCGCCTCAGAGTCAAGTAGCGGTCGAGATCGCGGAGCTCCTCGCGCGCGGTCTTGCCCGCATCGGAATCCGGGTTCTCTTCGATGAGGAGTGCGAGAGCCCGTCTAGCGCGAAGAGGATCGCTCAGTGTGCCACGGTGTAGTCGCCCGAGGGCCAGAAGGGCATCGGCCCCCTCGTTGGTGCCGGGGTAGGCGTTCAGAATCTCGCGGTATGTTGCGAGCGCCACATCGTTTCGACCTCGCGCTGCTTCAACGCGGGCGAGCTCCAGCAGAGCGCGGGGAGCGTCTCGGAAGTGTCGTTGATCCTGCGCGACCGCCCTCAGCCGTTCCACGGCCTCGTCGGGTCTACCGGCGTCGTTGAGCGCACGAGCCCCTTCGAAGATCGCCTCGAAGCGCATCCCGACTCCCCCCCCTTCTCTCAGTGCTCGATCGAAAGCAGCTACGGCGGAAGCCAGCTCCCCCGCCGAGGCGAGGCTGCTCCCGAGTCGAATCCACAGGTCGGCCGGCTCGCCCACCTCCGGCAGATCGATGAGGAGCCGGTAGACCTCGGCGGCGCTCCCAGGATCGCCATCAGCGGCGATCGATTCCGCCAGCTCTACTCCGGCCGCTCTTCGAACACCCGGTTCGCCGGCCTCGCCGACCAGTCGTTGCCAAATCTCGCGGGCATCGACCCTGCGCGCCATCGCATGCAGGCTGCGTCCCTCGTACAAAAGAGCCTCTTGAATGAAGGGGCTCGCCCCGTAGTAGAGACGCAGCTCCACGAACTTCGTGTGCGCGTCAGGGTAGTAACGCTTTTCGTAGAGAGCCTTCCCCATCAAGAACACCGCGTCGTCGATCCACTCCGACTCGGGATATAGCGAGATCACCTTCGCGCATTTGGTGATGCAGGCGTCGAGTAGACGTTCTTCGCCGGGCGTCAGCGGCTTGGGCTCGCTTACCCGAGGCCTTCGCGGCTTGGGATTGACCGCCGTCGCGAGGTCTTCCGCGGCTTCCTCCTCTTCTTGCTCTTCCCCGGCGCGCAGGATCGAATCCAGCTCCGCGAACGCCTCGGCCAAGGCAAGAGAGTCAGGCGGCGAGAGCGGCGTAGCGAATCCCAGCGAATCGATCAGAACCGCCTCGAGAGAATCGGCTCGCGCCAGAGAGTCTTCGATTCCAGCCTCGATTCGCGCCAGAACATCGTCGCCGGAACCTCCCGCGGCGAGCCAATCCTGTAGCTGTTGCCTGTAGCGTTCTTCTTCCTCGATCCGGCGCTCGGCTCGCTGCGTCTTCGATTCCAACGCCTCGTCGTAACGGGCTCGCGCGTTGTAAAAAGTGTTGTAGTAGACACAACCGGCAACGTGCGCGGCGAGGACCAAGGCCACCGCAGCTACCTTCGCGCGCGGACCGATCACCTGGGGGCTCCGGACGAGGCCGCCGTGAACGTGAACT
>CAZFNT010000043.1:0-12740 GCA_964520315.1 uncultured Gemmatimonadota bacterium | reverse complement strand
GCGTTCGGCGACACCTAGCCGACGGGAGCCAGACGGACCGATCACCTGGCCTCGCCGAACACTATGCGGCCCTCCAGCACGGTCGCGACGATCTTCCCCCGAAGCCGCATACCGTCGAAGGGACTGTTTCGAGATCTCGAGTGGGATGAATCGACGGAGTACACGGCCTCGGACTCCGCATCGATGAGCACGACATCACCCCGGAGCCCGGGAGCCAGGCGCCCCCGATCCTTGAATCCGAAGACCGCGGCCGGCCCCGCCGTCAACAGACGCAAGAGAGCGAGCAAGGTCATGTGCGGCAAGAGCGTCGTCGCCGCGACCGAAAAGGCTGTCTCCAGCCCTATCACTCCGAAAGGCGCGGCGGCGAAGCCGATCTCTTTCTCGTCGGGAAGATGGGGCGCGTGGTCGGTTGCGATCGCATCGATTGTTCCATCCATGCAGCCCTGGATCATCGCCTCGCGATCGGACACCGATCGCAACGGTGGGTTCATTTTGTAGTTAGCATCGTAGTTACAGCCAGAGACGGCCCCCTCGTCGAGAGCGAGATGATGCGGCGTCACTTCGCAAGTAACAGACAGGCCTTTCTCTCGCGCATTCCGCACGAGATCGACCGTGGCCGCACACGATGCATGGGCAACATGGTATCGCCCTCCCGCCAGTGGCAACAGGGCCAGATCGCGGGCCACCACGATCTCTTCGGCGCTGCAGTGCATCCCCGTGAGCCCGAGCCTGGTCGAAATCGCGCTTTCGTTCATCGCACCGCCCCGAGTCAATCCCGTGTCTTCGGCGTGTTGAACGATCGGCAGATCGAACTGTCGCGAGTACTCCAACGCGCGGCGCATCAGTCCCGAGTCCAGAATCGGGTGGCCGTCGTCTGAGAATGCGACGCACCCCGCGGCGGCCATCTCTCCCATCGAAGACAGTGTTTTGCCCCCCAAATCGGTCGTCACCGCTCCGACGACGCGCAGATCGACGAGCCCGACCTCGCGCCCACGTTCGACGACGAAACGAACCGATTCCTGATCGTGCAGCGGCGGGTCGGTATTCGGCATAGCGCAAACGGTCGTAAAACCTCCCGCGGCCGCGCAGCGAGAGCCTGTCTCGATATCCTCTTTCCACTCGTGGCCCGGCTCCCGAAAATGAACGTGCAGATCGATGAACCCGGGAGACACGATCAAGCCGGTGGCATCGAACACGGGCACATCGGCGCTGATCGTCGGCAATAGATCGACTACCTTGCCGTCTCGAATCAACAGATCCGCCCGCCGGACTTCCCCCTCGACGGGATCTACGACGCTTCCTCCGGAGACCAACAAGTCACGCGAGTGCATGGGCCGCCCTCATGGTTTTCTGAGCCAAGAGATAGGTGACCGCCATTCGAATCGCCACACCGTTGGTCACCTGCGAGAGGATGACCGATCCGGGGGCATCGGCGACACGGGAGTCGAGCTCGACATTGCGATTGATCGGGCCTGGGTGAAGCACCAGAATGTCGCGCTTCGCCGTCTCGAGTCGTTCGGGAGTGACACCGAAGAGACGCGCATACTCCCGCGTGGAGGGGAAAAGGGGCGTCCCGATCCTCTCGAGCTGGATTCGGAGCACATTGATCGCGTCCGCTTCGGCCAGAGCGTCTTCGATGCGCGTATAGACCGCGACCCCCATATCTTCGATTCCGATAGGGATCAAGGTCGGTGGACCGCACACGCTCACCTCGGCCCCCATCTTCAGCAGTCCGTGAATATTCGAGCGCGCCACACGGCTGTGCGCGATATCGCCCACGATCACGATCCGCTTGCCTCGCAGCTCGTCCAGATTCTCCAGAAGCGTGTACAGATCGAGCAACCCCTGCGTCGGGTGCTCGTGACACCCGTCGCCCGCGTTCACCACATGGGCATCGACTTGCCCCGCCAGGCGGTGCGGCGCACCCGACTGCGAATGCCGCATGACGATCATGTCGACCCGCATCGCCTCGATATTCCGGGCCGTATCACGCAGGCTCTCCCCTTTCTCGACCGACGACGCCGCCACCGCCAGCCCGATGCTGTCCGCCGTCAATCGCTTCTGGGCCAGCTCGAACGACATCTTGGTGCGCGTTGAGCTCTCGTAGAAGAGATTGGCGATCGTGAAGCCCCGCATCGCCGGAACGGTCTTGATCGGCCGGTCCAGAACCTCCCGAAACTCCCGGGCCGTGTCCAAGATCAGCCTGATCTCCCGTTCCGACAGCTCCTCGAGGCCGAGAAGGTCTTTCCTATCGAGGCCGGGAGCATCGTTCAGCTTCACTGCACGCCTCCCTCGGCACCAGAGAGCTCGCAGAGATAGACCGCCTCCTCGCCGTCGGTCTCATCGAGATTCACCTGAATCGCCTCCCCACGAGAGGTCTTCACCTCGCACCCGACATAGTCGGCTCTGATCGGCAGCTCGCGGTGCCCCCGATCGACCAGGACGGCCAACTGGATCGTCCGGGGTCGGCCATAATCGACGAGCACGCTCAGCGCCGCCCGGACGGTGCGCCCGGTATAGAGCACATCGTCGACCAAAACGATATGCGTCCCATTGATGTCGAAGGGCAGCCGCGTCGCGCCCACAACCGGTTGGTGGCCGATCGATTGCAAGTCGTCGCGGTAAAGGGTGATATCGAGATACCCGAAGGGTGGGCACGCATCGCGGATCTCCTCGATCCGCCGCGCCAGGCGCTCCCCCAGAGGAATGCCACGCGTGCGAATTCCCACGACGGCGAGCTCACCCTCGCCAGACCCATCTCGCGCAATCTCGCGCGCGATTCGGGCGATGGCCCGCTCGATGCCCCCGGCATCCATGATGAGCGACTTGCGGTTCAGGCTCGCCATCGGTCTCTCTCTCGAACGCTCGTGAAGGGTGGTCCTGCTCGAAAGGTCGCGGCAATTCGGGACGGTCGGTGGGACCCTACGACGTGGGCTCCGAGCGATCAAGACAGGGAGCGCGAAACTGAGGTTTCGACATAGAGGGGAAGGGGGGGGTGAGCATTGCTGCGCCGAGCTCCGCTATTTCACGGCCAGGCATGCCCCGGCGCTCCGCTCCCCCTCGTCCCCGGCGAAGCGTTGTCGATTCAGGTCCAGCGGGCGGTGCCGATCAGCGCTCCGGTCGGCAGCTACACGGTGCGCGTCACTGCCTACCGCGATGCGGTCTCGATCGCGACGGCGGAGTTCGTGGTCGACGTGATCTGAACAGCGATCAATCGATTTCCCGCGCCAGCTCCTCCCCCGCCTGGCGCGGGATGGTCATCGCTCTCTTCGTCGGCTACTCGGTCCCGTCCATCCAGAAGCCCAACCAGGATCCGCCACCCAATGCGCGCCCGAGCCGTGCGAATCTTGGCCATAGGGTCCACTCTACAGTCGGCCGCCCCGCGGAGAGCATGGCAACGCCAGGCGCACCGTCTTGCCCCAATCCGGGCGCGGCGCTGCCGTCGACGCGTCACAGCGGACCGACGTTCGCCGTCGCTCCGGCTTCATCGCTCCAGAGGGGGGCAGGGAAGGGGTCGATGCAGCACATTGCGCCGCTTCAACGGGAACCCGACCTCTTGCCCTTGGCATTGATGTCGGTTTGCGTATGACCGAATGTGGAGTCCGCCGCAATCGTTGAACTCCCTCCCGATCGGCGGTATTACTCCTGAATTGGCGGTGGCAGCCCTTGGCTTAGGGTCCGCGCAAGACTAACTGAGCATTTTCGCATCCCATCTGCGGCACATCTGGGCGCCAGAATACTTGGCTGGTCTTGCGCGGCCCCTTACCCGACTGGTCGATATTCAGGAGAGAAAATGTCAGCAAAGATCATCTGGACGAAAATCGATGAAGCACCCGCTCTGGCGACCTACTCGCTGCTTCCGATCGTTCAGGCTTTCACCCGCGGAACCGGGGTCGAGGTCGAGACCAAGGACATCTCGCTCACGGGGAGAATTCTCGCCAACTTTCCCGAGGGCCTGAGGGACGAACAGAAGGTCCCGGACTGTCTCGCTCAGCTCGGTGAGCTCGCCAAGACCTCCGAAGCGAATATCGTCAAGCTGCCGAATATCAGCGCCACTCTTCCGCAGCTCCAGGACGCGATCAAGGAGTTGCAGGCGAAGGGGTACGATGTGCCGAGCTACCCCGAAGAGCCGGCCAACGAAGAGGAACGCCGGCTACAGCGCCGCTTCGCGGTGGTCCTCGGCTCGGCGGTCAACCCTGTGCTGCGCGAGGGGAACTCCGACCGCAGACCGGCTGTTTCCGTGAAGGAGTTCGCACAGAAGCACCCGCATCGAATGATGCAACCTTGGCCGGAATCGGGATCTAAGGCGCGGGTCGCCCACATGCAGGGCGACGACTTCTTCGCGAGCGAGACATCGACGACGATGACGCAGGCGGACGACGTCGAGATCGAGTTCGTCGCCACCGAGGGCACCACCACGTTGCTCAAAGAGAAAGTACCGCTCCTCGAGGGCGAGGTGATCGATACGGCCGTGATGAATGTGGCAGCGCTCCGGCGTTTCTACGATGACCAGATCGAGGACGCGAAGCGTGATGGCGTGCTGCTCTCCTTGCATCTCAAAGCGACGATGATGAAGGTCTCCGACCCGATCATGTTCGGCCATTGTGTCTCGGTCTACTACCGCGATGCGCTCGAGAAACACGGCGATCTCTTGCGCGAGATCGGAGCGAATGTCAACAACGGATTGGCGGGTATTCTCGAGAAGCTCGACCGCTTGCCCGCCGACAAGAGGACGGAGATCGAAGCCGACATCGATGCGGTCTACGAGACCCGACCGGCCTTGGCCATGATCGATTCTCGAAAGGGCATCACGAATCTACACGTTCCTAACAACATCATCGTCGATGCGTCGATGCCGAACGTGGTCCGTGACGGCGGAAGGATGTGGAACACGCAGGACGAGCTACAGGATTGTATCGCCATGGTGCCCGATCGTTGCTACGCGACGATGTACTCCGAGATTCTGGAGGACGCCAAGAAGCACGGGCAGTTCAATCCCGCGACGATGGGAAGTGTGTCGAACGTCGGCCTGATGGCGCAGAAGGCCGAGGAGTACGGATCGCACGACAAGACTTTCGAGGCCCCGGGCGAAGGCACCATTCGCGTGGTCGGCTCCGGGAATCGAACACTGCTCGAACAGAAAGTCGAATCAGGCGACATCTTTCGCATGTGTCAAGCTAAAGACGAGCCGATACGCGACTGGGTCAAGCTGGCCGTGACCCGCGCCAGGGCGACCGGCGTGCCCGCGCTCTTCTGGCTCGACGAACGGCGTGGCCACGACACCGAGATCATCAAGAAAGTGACGCGCTATCTGAACGACCACGATACCGAGGGACTCGACATCCGTATCGTGCGCCCTCAGGAAGCGATGCGTTTCAGTCTCGAACGGATCCGCAGAGGCGAAGATACTATTTCGGTCACCGGCAATGTACTACGTGACTACCTGACCGATCTCTTTCCGATCTTGGAGCTGGGCACGAGCGCCCGAATGCTCTCGATCGTTCCGCTCCTGAACGGTGGCGGGCTATTCGAGACCGGGGCCGGTGGCTCCGCTCCCAAGCATGTGCAACAGCTTCTCAAAGAAGGGCATCTCAGGTGGGATTCCCTCGGTGAGTACTGCGCTCTCGTGCCCTCGCTCGAACAGGTCGCCCTAAACACCGGCAACGAGAAGGCGGCGCTTCTCGCCGGCACTCTCGACCAGGGAATCGGCAAGTACCTCGAATACGCGCGCTACCCCTCTCGCCGAGTCAACGAGATCGACAACCGCGGCAGCACCTTCTATCTGGCCATGTACTGGGCGCAGGCGCTGGCCGAGCAGGACACGGACGCGGCGATGAAGGAACGCTTCACGACCGTCGCGCGCCGGCTTCAAGAAGACGAGGAGGCGATCGTCACGGAGCTGCTGGCGGTCCAGGGTTCGCCGATCGATATCGGCGGCTACTACCTGCCCGACGCCAAGCTCGCGCTGGCGCAGATGCGTCCCAGCGCGACCTTCAACGCGATCGTGGACGGGATGTCCTGACACGGAGATTCGTTGTGTAGATCGCGATGGCTTGGCGTCGAAATCAACGCGCGTCTACGAAGGCGTTGCAGCGCGTTACTTCGAGGAGGCAGCAACGCACGGTTCGGCGTCGAGACGCGGGCGATGCGCAATGAATCTCTGTTACAGGCCCCTGGATCCGGGCGGAGGCGCGGCTCACCGGGACCAAGATCCTCGGCAATGCGGATATGTCGGCGACCTGGCTGAAAAGCGGCTTTCGGCCGGTCGGCCTGTCGAGTCATCACCACTCGAACTCGTGCACCGGCACCAGCGCCTTGCCCGGATGGCTCGGCAAGCGCCCCGGACGCCCTCATTGTCCTGCGGTCATCCCCAGAACTAGGCGTATCGCGCCCCTCCTGATCGGCTGGTCGAGGAGCTGGAATCTGGTGAGCAGATCACCCACCAAGCCGCCGGGCCAACTCCTCCCCAGCCCGGCGCGCCTCTTCCAGCACATCGAGGAGCGGCACGCCGAGCTCGCGAGCGGCGGTTGCGCAGTCGCGGTATTCGGGAGCGGCGCGCCATCGGCCCTCCGGCTGGCGAGCCAGCTTGACGCCGATCGTGCCGTGCCGAGTGGTCACCTTGCGAATCTCTCGGCTCACGACATGGCGATCGGATCTGCGAGTCCGCACACCGAGCGTTGTGGTCTCGGTGAGGAGCATTCGGGCCAGGTCGTGCTCCCGGTCGGCCGCGGCGATTACCGTGAAGAGAGCGGCGGGGCGGCCTCGCTTCATGATGATCGGAACGACGAAGGCATCGAGCGCTCCCGCATCGAGAAGGCGATCGATCACATAGGGAACGACCTCGGGGCTCATATCATCCACATTCGCTTCGAGGATCGAGACCGCGGCGATCAGCGGCTCGGCCCGCAGCAGTGTCGCGCGAAGTAGATTCGGCCGCCCGCCAGGAAGCGTGCGCTTTCCCGCGCCGTAGGCGACTCGCATAGGCGTCCCCCGCCAGCCCTCGGGAATCGGAGTCGCGCACGCGGCCAATAAGGCCGCTCCGGTCGGTGTAGTCAGCTCCGCCCGCAAGCCGGTGTGCACGACCGCAAACCCCTGAAGCAGCTCCAGGGTCGCTGGCGCCGGAACCGGCATGATGCCGTGGGCACACTCGACGGTACCGGTGCCAACATGGATCGGCGTGACGCGAAGCTCGCTCACGCCGAGCAGCTCCAGACAAATGGCCGCTCCCACGATGTCCACGATCGCATCGAGGGCACCCACCTCGTGGAAGTGGATTTCGTCGAGACCGACTCCATGGACCTTCGCCTCGGCTTCGGCCAGCTTGCGAAACACCGCTCCGGCTCGTTCCGCCGCACGGCCCGGCAGCTCCGCGCTCGCGATCATCCCTTCGACATCGGCCAGGTGCCGGTGGACCGCCTGCTCGGGTGCATGCACCCGAGCATCGGTGGCGGCGATCCCCTGAACTCGAGTCTCGGCGAACTCGAGACTCCAACCGCTCACCGGGAGCGTGGCCAGTGCGCTCCTCAGCTCCTCCGGATCGACGCCTAGACCCACCAATGCACCCAAGGCCATGTCGCCCGAGATGCCGCTGACCGGATCGAAAAGCAGAGTCTGCGTGTCACTCAACCTCTTCAGCTCCCAAGTGGTTTATCAGAGAGGCTGCATACCCCGCCCCGAACCCATTGTCGATGTTGACGACGCTCACGCCGGCCGCGCAGGAGTTCAGCATGCCGAGCAAGGCCGCGATCCCACCGAAGCTCGCCCCGTAGCCCACCGATGTCGGCACGGCAACCACGGGGCAGCGAACGAGACCGGCCACGACACTCGCCAGCGCGCCCTCCATCCCCGCGACGACGATCAATACCCTCGCCGCCCGTAGCTCCCGATCGACCGCCGCCAGCCGGTGGATCCCGGCGACTCCGACGTCGGAGATCAGTTCACAGTCGTTCCCCATCACCTCCAAAGTGCGCACCGCCTCTGCCGCCACCGGCAGATCGGAGGTGCCGGCGGTCACCACCAACACCTTCCCCGCGCCCGGCGGAGCATCTCCTCGATCGAGATAGGCGATCCGCGCAGCCTCGTCCCATGCGAGCCCAGGGACACTCGCCCTCGCCCGCTCGTAGATGGCGGCCACCGCCCGCGTCGCGAGCAAGGACCCCCCCTGACCGGCGATCCGCTCGATGATGGCGACGGCCTGGTCCTCCGTCTTCCCTTCGCAGAGCACCACCTCGGGGAAGCCTCGTCGCAGCGCTCGCTGGTGGTCGATCCGCGCAAAGCCCAGATCCTCGGAAGGGAAGTGGGCCAGCTGCTCGAGCGCGTCGGCGACCGGCAGCTTTCCACCGGCAACCGAAGAGAGCAACTTCTCCATCTCGGAACGGGTCATGGCACTCCCTGGTGGCTCATGCTGCCCGCCGGAGCAGGAAGGCCGCCAAAATCTCGCGAATCTCCTCCGCCGACTCCAGCGCAAAGAGCCTCGCCCGCAAACGCGCCGCGCCCGGCAGACCTTTGGTGTATGCGGCCAGGTGCCGCCGCAGCTCACGGACCGTCCGCGCCTCGTCAGCCCCCAGGCCGACCGCGATCCCGACATGCTCCATGATGATGTCGAAGCGCTCGCGCGGCCCCGGCTCCGGCAGCAGCTCGCCCGTGCGCAGAAAGCGCTTCACGCGATCGAAAATCCACGGCCTTCCCACCGCGCCGCGACCGATCATCAGTGCCGCCACACCGGTCTCGTCGAGCATCCGCTCTGCGTCCTCCGGCTCGAAAAGATCTCCGTTGCCGATCACCGGAATCGGCAGAGCACGCCGAACCGCCGCTATCCGGCCCCAATCGGCCTTTGCGGAGTAGCCACCGCCACGGGGCCGCCCATGCACCGCAATCGCCGACACTCCCGCCTTCTGGATCACATGGGCGAGCCCGAGCGTCGTCTCTTCGGGGGTGAAGCGCTCCCAGCCGATCCGCATCTTCGCCGTGACCGGCAGCCGAACCGCTTCGACCACCGCTGCCGTGATCTCGCCGAGGAGAACCGGATCGCGCAAGCAGCCCGATCCCCCGTTCTTCTCGACGATCTTGCGCGCGGGGCAGCCGTAGTTGATATCGATGAAGTCGGGAGCATGCCCGGCTTCGATCAGTCGGGCCGCCCGCGCCATCTCATCGGGGTCGGCGCCGAATATCTGGACGCCGACGGGGCGCTCCTCATCGACGAAGTAGATCCGTTCCTCTTGCCTCTCGATCGAGAGCAGCAACGCCTTCGCCGAGGCGAACTCCGTGAGCATGACCTCGGCGCCGAAGCGCTTGGCGATCAAGCGATAGGCGTGATCGGTCAGGCCTGCCATCGGGGAGAGGTAGATCTTCCCCTGGATATCGAAGGGTAGTGGGCGGGGGTTGGGCACGCCCCATTCTATCAGTCCGCCTCGGATGAATCGGCGCCATCCTTGACGAGGTCGTAGAGCTTCATGCGGTAGCGGAGCTTGTCGCGTTTGATATTCAGGAGCGACGCGGTCTCGGACTGATTCCAGTTCGTCTCGGTCAGCGCCTTCAAGATCAGCGACTTCTCGATCTCTCGGACGATGTCGTTGAAGAGGACGCCTTCAGGCTTGATATCGCTGCGCAAGATATCTTCGAGAGTGGAGACGATGCCGCTGCCGTGCGCGTTCGAGATGAGTAGATCGGGCAGAATGGAACGTCGCAGCTCCTCTCCATCTTCGAGGAGCACTGTTCGTTCGAGCAGGTTCTTCAGCTCGCGTATGTTGCCCGGCCACGGGTACTCGAGCAGGAGCGCCTCGGCCCCCGGGGTGACCCGCTGGAAGCTCTTCCCGAATGCCTTGTTGAACTCGTTCAGGAAGAACTTGGCCAAGAGCAGGATGTCTTTCCCACGCTCTCGCAGCGGCGGCAGGAGGACAGGAACCACCTTGAGCCTGTAGTAGAGATCCTCGCGGAAGCCCCCTTCCCGCACCATCTGCCGCAGATCTCGGTTCGTAGCGCTGATGATCCTGACGTCGACCGAGATGTCTTTCGTGCCGCCCACCCGCCTGAACACCATCCGCTCGAGCACGCGAAGCAGCTTCACCTGAGTCGTGTGGCTCATCTCGCCGACTTCGTCGAGGAAGAGAGTCCCCTGATCAGCAAGCTCCAGGAGCCCCCTCTTCAGCTGCTTGGCGTCGGTGAACGCCCCCTTCTCGTAGCCGAAGAGCTCGGCCTCGAGCAGCGTCTCCGGGAGTGAAGCGCAGTTGATGTCCATGAAGGGCTGCTGCGAGCGGTCGCTCTTGTAGTGGACGATGTGAGCGATCAGCTCCTTGCCGGTCCCCGACTCCCCCTCGATCAGGACACTGGTAGCGCTCGAACGCGCCACCTGATCCACGATCCTGTGGACCTGCTTCATCTTCTCGCAGTTGCCGATTATGCGATCGAAGCGGAACTCCTCCAAGAGCTTCTTGCGATGGTAGTTCACCTCTATCGAGAGCTGCTTCTTCTCCAGCGCTCGTTCGATGGCTATAAGGAGCTGATCGAGAATGACCGGCTTGGTTATGTAGTCGTCGGCCCCCAGCTTCATCGCCTTCACGGCGGTCTCGATCTTGCCGAAAGCCGTGATGATGATCACGGTGATGTCGGCGTCACGAGCCCGCATCTCCTCGAGGACCTTCAGCCCACTCATGTCGGGCAGCTTGAGGTCCAGGATCACCAGATCGGGTGTGCATTCGTCGACGGAATGCAACGCCTCTTCGCCCGTGGAGGCGGTTCGAACCTCGTACTTCTCCTCTTCGATCAGGAATCGAGAGATGAAATGGCGGATCGCCTCCTGGTCATCGACGACCAGAATCTCTGCCCTCATAGGGATTCCTCGGATGCGGCCGCGCCCAGCGGCAGCTCCAGCGTGATTGTCGTGCCTTCGCCGACCTCGCTCTCGACTCGCAGATCTCCACCGTGACGCTCGACGATGGAGTGGCTCACATAGAGACCGAGGCCGGTGCCCCCCTCTTTCGTCGAATAGAAGGGTTCGAAGAGACGGTCCTGGTCTTCGTCGGGAATCCCAGGCCCTCGATCGGAGATCGCGATCAGCAGATGGGACGAGTCCCCACTCTTTGAATCGACAGACGTGGCGAAACGATTGACCGCGCGAAGATCGATTTCGACCCGCCCCCCCCGATCGGAGATCTCGATGGCGTTCTTGATCAGATTGATGAGCACCTGCTGAATCTTGTCTGCGTCGGCACAGACCGGCGGCAGCAGTCCTGCGATCCGTACCGACGCCTCGATACCGTACCTCTCGCACAGGTCCTGGACGGAACGGATCGAGCGCTCCACGATCTCGGCGGCGTCGATCTCCTCTTTCCAGAGGGTCATCGGCCGCGACGCGGAGTATAGATCGACGATGATCCGGTCGAGCCGCATGATTTCGTTGATGATGAAGTGGATCGTCTCGCGCTGAGGATCCCCTTCGTCGATCTTCTTGGCGAGGTACTGCACGCCGGTCATGATCCCCGCCAGGGGATTGCGGATCTCGTGGGCCACGCTGGTGGTCAGACGCCCGATCGCCGCCAGCTTCTCGATCTGGAAGATCTCTTCGTCGGTCTTCCGCGTGCTCGACGCGTCGGTCAGCTCGGCCACCATCGAGCCGTCGGGGCGCTCGACATGAAGGTCCTTGTGCGACTGCGCCTTCCCCTTCGCGAGGCTGAGCTGCAAGGGATCGACCTGCGGCCGCTGAGGTTTCCAGATCTCTTTGATCGGGCGGTCGAGCGCCGCCTCGATCTCTACACCGAGCAGCTCGGCCGCGCGCGTGTTGAGGCTGGTCACCCGCGCGTTTCGACCCACGGTGATCAGCCCCGATCCCATCGAGTTGGTGACGCTCGCACGGAACTGTTGCTCCCTGCGAAGCCTGCGGTACAGCACCGCGTTTTCGATCGCGACTCCGAGCTGCCCGAGGAAGAGATCGAAAGAGAGCGCCTCGTCTTCGGATGTAGGACTTCGCTCGCCCGGATCTACCGCCACAATCCCCAACCCCCTCGGAATCGGGAAGGTGACGAAGGGCCCCACTCCCTCGGCTTCCTCTCCTTGCGCTCCGAGGAGCCTAACCGCGCCCTCGCCGGTCACCGGAACGCCGCCGCTCAGCGATTCGATCAGCGCCGAAGATCGATCGTCGAACTCGATCGCGATCCGCAGCGGCTCACCCTCCGCGCCGGAGAAGAGTGCGCCGACCAACGCGTTCCTGATGCGATCGACCAAGCCCACGAAGACCCACGACAAGTTGAGCGAGTGCAGAAGAAAGCCACCCACGATGTCGACTGCCTGCCGTACATCGCGCGCCTCGGTGATCTCGACGGAGACCTGAGTGAGCTCGATCAGGTGCAAGGTCGTCCGCGCCCAAGGATCGCTCTTGCCGCGCAGCACGCGCTTCACACCTTCGATCGCCTCGTCGTCTCGAGCGATCGATCCCAACCGTGGGTCTGGGTCGGCCGGGGGTGGCCAATTCGCAACCGGTCGAGGTGTCAATGCGTCATCCCGTGAAAACGCGGCGTGGCCTTGGCCGAGCGGTTGGGGAGGGCGGAAGGGAAGGACCAGCGCTGCGCAGAGCGTAGGGTCAGCGTAGGAAGGGCCGTCCCTTGTGTCAATGCCGAGCCGAAACCCAGGATCCGCCACCTAATGCGTGCCCGAGCCGTGCGAATCTTGG
This sequence comes from uncultured Gemmatimonadota bacterium, assembly GCA_964520315.1. Taxonomy (GTDB): domain Bacteria. Next base: position 76 of record CAZFNT010000043.1, on the reverse strand, counting down.
TCTCAAGCAAGGCGGCAAGCCGATTTGAGCGGAGGCGTAGTGGAGCTACGTCGAGCATCAAATCGGTGCGGCCAAC
>CAZFNT010000042.1:8306-14719 GCA_964520315.1 uncultured Gemmatimonadota bacterium | reverse complement strand
CCACGGCACGAGTGCAGGCTCGACACCACGTGGGCGAGTGCCCCGGGACCGCCGTCCCCGATGCAGCCACGCGGACTCGCAGCGGAAGTGGAGCGCTGGGCGATCGACCGGGGCGGAGCGAGCTCGGTGGGTGGCCGATTCCGCGACGCATCGAGGTTACGCTACCTTCCGGGGGGTTGTAGATGACGAGCGGGGGCGGTAAATGACGCGCCCGATTCTTCTCACGACGGGAATTGTGATCGCCTCGATGGCCGCCGGCGAGCCGGCGACGAGGCGCGCGTTGCCGGCGCCGATCTTCGTCGACGATTCCATCACCTTCGGCTGGGGGGACGTCTTCGCGCGAAGCTCCCACGTGCTGGGCGACCACATCTCGGTCGCGTTCGGGCTCGGAGAGCTCTCGGGATTCGATCCCGGCTGGGGTCCGCAAGCGGGCTACGGCGACGGTTACTCGTTCGTCGACGAGAAGGGTGATCCGGTGTACTTCATGGTGCGAACCCGTAGCCCTTGGCCGGTGAACGGCATTCTGTGGCAGGAGATCCGCACCGTGGCCGCCGACTCGCTCGGGGCTCCTCTATGGCGAGAGCCCACGGCGGCCCTCTTCGTCAGCCGGCCGGTCTCGGAAACGGCCGACCCCGACCAGTATCGCGCGGGGATCCATCGGGCGACACTCGACGTCGCCGGTCTGCCGGTGCGGTCCGTCGCGTATGGCCTCTCGCCCAGCGATGTGACGGCGGGCCGATTCAACGACGGTCACGGAAGACTCGCCGCATACCGCATCGTGGACCACGAGCACCGGGTGCAGCGCACCGTGCACGCCATCGACCTCGGCGATCCCCAGCAGGAGCAGTTCATTCGAGACACTTTCTGGCCGCAGGAAGTGGCGGGTCTCGGCGTCGACGTGCTCGACGACGACAACTACGACGTACCGGGGTTCGACCTGGAGCGCCGCCTCCTCTCTCTCTTCTGGGACGAGGATATCGCCGCATACCCCTGGGTGGGGTTCGTGGCGAGCTTGCGGGACGGCGAAGGGGAGCCGGCGGACCTCTCCGCGCCCGGGCTTCATCTCACCTTCACTCTCGCGGGCTGGACGGGTTCACCCGATGGCGCGCCCTACATCTACGTTGTGCTGGAGGACGTGCACGAGGGGACGGACGGCCTCGGCAACGAGGCCCATCTCCAGATCGATATCGGTGAGATCACACCCATCGAGCAGAGGGTCACGCTGCCCCTCGCCCGATTCCAAGAGGCGAACCCCGCTCTCGATCTCGGGGCCTCGAGGCATCTGAAGTTCGCCGCGAGGGATGACAACCTCCCCGGCTCTCCCTACTGCCTCGCGGGATCGGTGGGGATCTTCGACATCGAGTTCTTCGTCGCATCTCCGTCCCGACTGTCGCCTCAAAACGTCTTCTGGTCCAACGACCCGTTCCGAGACGCCCAGCCCAGCCCCACGACCCCCCTCTCGGACGAGTTCCTCGGGCAACCGACCACCTCTTTCAAGTACTTTCACGGTGTGGCGGGCCCCAACATGGCGGAGGTCGACTCCATCGTGCGTAACGTCACCGCCATCGTGGATGCCGGCGTGACGCCTCACGTGACGATGGAGATGTGGCCCGACGGGGAGCAAGACGTGCTGGGCGACATCGCTTCCGGTGCCTACGACGACTTCTTCTCGGAGTTGTTCCGACGCTTCCAGGCGCTGGAGAAGCGCATTGAGATCGCCCCGCTCCACGAGGCGAACGGGTGGTGGTATCCGTGGTCTTCGTTCGGGGAGCCCACGCGCGTCTCGGGCGCCTTCTGCCACATCGCCCACCTCCGCGACGAGGCTCGCGCCAACAATGTGGCAATCTGTTACTGCGTCGCGGCGGTTCCGGGTAACGCCGGCGCACTCCGCGACGCCGTCGCCGCCCATCCCGGGGCAGCCTGCGTCGATTTCGTCGGCCTCCAGGGATTCGAGTCCGGTTACTCACTCGACGTAGTGACGTTCAACGAGATCTTCACCACGGCCGCCGGAATCCTTCGCGTGCGGGCTCCTTCTCTCCCCCAGGCCATCACGGAGTATGGGTTTTACACGCTGACCGGGGCACAGTACGAGAAGGGAGCGCTCGGAGGGTGGGCCCTGGGTGATGTGGTCGACCTGCGTACTCCGGTGGCTCCGGTCAACATGATCTATTTCAACGTCGCGAAGTGGGAGAACGGCGCCTGGCGAGACTGGCGCTACTACGATTCGGCGACGGGAGAGCCGGTTCCGGAAATGGCAGCGTACATCGCCGGGCTGGAATCGCTCGGCTCGGAGCCGGTGCTCTCGACCGATGGGCTCGGCCGCGATGCGTACGAGGTGTATCTGCGGGCCCATCGACGCACCGTCCTGGCTCTGGAGCGCGGCCTGGTTCGGCGGGCGGTCGTGCCGGGCGTAGATTGAGTCCAGTCGATCGGAGCCCTCCGGATCCACCACGATCCCGAGCCGATCGAGGGTCCAGAATGGCTCTCCGTTACCCGGGGAGGGTGGGCGTCCAATGGTCCCCTCTGTCATCCCCCGGATGTGGATCACCCGCACGGAGCCTAATCGGTTCAGGCCTCACGATTTGGTGGACGGGCATTCGGGGCTATCTTTGAACCACACAAGAGGAGTTCATATGCCATCCATTACTCCCCTGCTCGCAGTCGCCATTTCCCTCGGCGCTTCCGAATCGGTCGTTGCGCCGCCACTCGCGCCCCCGGGCGCAAACGACACTCGTCACCAGATCACCTCTGGTGGGCGAAGCCGGCACTACAACGTTCACACTCCGCCGCAGCACGACCCGCTGATCCCCTACCCGATTGTGCTGGTGCTGCATGGCGGCACCGGTTGGGCGCACCAGATGGCGACCAACTCCCATTTCTCAGAGATCGCCGACAGCTACGGTTTCGTGGTGGCTTACCCTGAAGGCTGGTCGCGCATTCCCTTTATCGGGCAGACGTGGAACGCCCCGCTCAGCGACGATTTCGGCGGAGTCTGCGGCCGAGCGACCGAGCTCGACATCGACGATGTCGGTTTCATCGACGATCTGCTCGATGATCTCGCAACGCGAATGGCGGTCGACGTGCGCCGCGTCTTCGCCTCGGGGCACTCCAACGGTGCCATGATGAGCTACCGGCTGGCGGCCGAGCTCTCCCACAGAATCGCCGCTATCGCTCCGAACGCCGGCGCCCGAATCTTCGCGTTGCCCGCGCCACGCCCGGTTCCGGTGTTATCGCTTCATGGCGCCCTCGACCAGAGAGTGCCCTGGACCGGCGGACATGGCACGGGGCTCTGTGACCTGTTCTACCCCAGCCTATCGCAATCGCTGCTGCCGATCGTCGCCCACAACGGGTGCGACACACCCCGGCTGGTCGAGGTGCGCGGCAACGCCCGTTACTACGAAGCAACCGATCCGATTGCGGGCAACACCGTTGCTCTGTGGTGGCTCAGCGACGGTGGCCACAGCTGGCCGGGCGGGGAGCCCGCCGAGTGGAACCCCGACGAGCCACAGAACTTCGACATTCAGGCGGCCGAAGAGGCATGGCTCTTCTTCGAGAGCCACCCGATGCCGGAATGAGAAGTCAGGACGCTAGCGCATCTCGCGGATGATGCGCGCCCGAGCTTCATGCGCTTTGATCCGCTTTCGCTCGCTCGGCTTCATGAAATAGTTGGCGCGCCGGTTCTCTTGCAGGATTCCTTCCTTCTTGCACCGGCGCTTGAAGCGGCGCAAGGCGAACTCGAGCGATTCCTGTTCACGAACAATGACCGATATCATTCGGCTCCCTCTCTCTGGATCTTCATAAACCGTTGCTCAGAAACGGCCCGTGCAGCCGCTCTATGGAAAATATGGAGGGGGTGTGGAGACGTCAAGCCGAGCACGCGCTGATCACCATCGTGATCTTCGCCAAGTGGCTACCCACCGTGTGCTTTTCTTCCCAATCCCTGCGGTTCGAATCCCCAAAACTCCGCCTGAGCGAACGATCGAGGATGAGAGGTCGCAACGCGTCGGCGAGTGCGGCCGGATCTCCGGGGGGAACGATCTTTCCGCCCGCCCCCACCATCTCGGGCATCGCGCCGACCGCGCTTACAACGACCGGAAGACCCGCCGACATCGCCTCCAGCAGGGCGATCGGCGCGCCCTCATGGTGTGATGGCAGACAGAATATGTCCGCGGCGTCGAAGTGGGGACGGCGCGCCTCATCTTCTAGCTGACCGGTTCGGGTCACGATCGAAACGAGATCCAGGCAGTCGATCGAACGCCCGATCCGCTCGCCTTCGCCGGTCCATTCCTCAGCGCCCAAAAGGGTAAGACGAATATCGTGCCCCTCGCGCCGGAGCATCGCCACGGCATCGAGCAGCTCATGCACTCCTTTTCGGCGACCCTGCGCACCTACGTGCAGAATGCGCACCGGGCTCTCGTGGCCGCGCGCGGGAGGCGGTCCCAGGTCGTCACTTCCGTTGGGCACGATCGTGCACTCGATTCCCGAGAATGTGCTCTCGATCAGCTCTTTCCAGTAGGCGGAAAGCACGACCACCCGGGTGGTCGTGCGCAGGGCGGCTCGGCAAGCGCGCGCGACCACCACCGGTCCATGCTCGAGAAGCCGGTCGAAGTCCCCACCGTGAATATGGGCGACGATCGGCACTCCGAAGAGGCGGCAGATCCCGATCACCAGCGCATCGCGCAATGCCCCGGTCGAAGTGCTGCTGAAGGGGGTGTGTGCGACATCGGGTCTGTGCAGGACGAGCTCGGCGAGCAGACGCGCGATATCGCGGCAGGCGTAGAGCAGGTTGACCAGCGAGAAGCGTCCGCGCAGCGACACCGACACGAGATGTTTCTGCGTGTCGACGGTGCGAACGTTCCACGAGGCCGATCGCAAGTGTCGAAGAAGGCCGAGAGTGAGAGCTTCGACACCGGCCGTGGGCGGGGGCAGCGGCCCGATCAGGAGCACGTTTGTTCTCGCCGGATTCGAGAGCTTCTTCACGCCCCACTGATCGACCGAACGCCGGGCAACTGAAGGGCTGAAGATCGCCCGAATCGCGTCGATTGAAAAGCGCAGAGACCTGATGCGCATCAGCCAATTCCTAGGAAACGCCGCTCGATGATCGAAGATCGCCTCTACGGCATTCGAGAGCTGTACGAGTCGAGTCCCCTATGTGTGAGAAGGGGGGCCGGCCTCCTGTTTCGCCGTTTGCCCAATCGCCTGCGCTACGGGCCGGTGTACGGGCAGATGAGAGGACTGCTTCGAGCTACGCGCCAAATACAACGCGATGAGCTCGATGCGATCGAGAACGCCTTGCTTCGCGACGCCATCGCAAGCGCTTATGCGCACGTGCCCTACTACCGAGATGCGATGAAGAGCAGGGGTGTCGAGCCGCGCCACGTGCGCTCCAGAGCCGACCTCTCTCTTCTTCCGCTCCTCGAAAGGTCGACGCTCCGAGATGCGGCGGATGCCTTGCGCTCGGAAGTGCACGGGGCCCGCACGCGGCTCTACGTGACCACCGGTGGATCGACGGGGGAACCGGTCGGGTTCGATCTCGAGGCCGGCGTGTGTAGGTCGAAAGAAGCCGCGATGCTGGACCACGCATGGAGCATCGTTGGCTTCAAGAGGAGCGACCGTGGCGCCATTGTTCGGGGGTCGGTGCTGGGTCGTGACCGGGTTTGCGACGAGGACCCGATCAAGGGCAGCCTTCTTCTGTCGAGCTATCACCTGACCGACGCGCACGTGCCGATGATGATCGATCGTTTGAGAGCATATCGGCCACGCTACATACAGGGTTATCCCTCGTCTGTTGCGATTCTGGCCCGCCATCTGCTCGAGACGAACACCCCTCCACCGGAGGGCTTGCGCGCTCTCCTTCTGAGCTCCGAGACTCTGCGTCCGGATCAGCGTCGCTTGATGGCCGAGGCGTTTCGCTGCAGGGTCTATTCGTGGTACGGGCACGCGGAGCGAGTCGTCTACGCTGCCGAGTGCGAGCATGGCGAGGGCTACCATCTCTTTCCGGAGTATGGAACGATGGAGCTGATCAACGACGTGGGTGAGGTCTTGCCGTGGGAGAGGGGCGTCACGGGCGAGATCGTCGGGACCGCGCTCTGGAACCGTGCGATGCCGCTGATCCGTTACCGCACGAACGATGTTGCGACGGTGGCGTACGATGACTGCCCATGCGGCCGCCCTCATCCGAAGCTGGCGTCGGTCGAAGGGCGTATTCAGGAGTTCCTGATTGCATCCGGTGGGCGACCGATTTCGACGGCAGCGCTCAACATGCACTCCGATGTGTTCGATCGCGTGGGCCAGATGCAGTTCCGCCAGCACGAAGATGGGCGCGTGGAGCTTCATATCGTGCCGCGCCCCGGATTCGGCGAGCGCGATGAGCTGGCGATTGCCTTCTCCATCGGGGGAGGCGAAGAAGTTGG
>CAZFNT010000042.1:0-8296 GCA_964520315.1 uncultured Gemmatimonadota bacterium | reverse complement strand
GCGATGAGCTGGCGATTCGCGAGCAGGTGGGGAAGAAGCTGGGAACCGGAACGGAGCTCGTGCTTTGCCGTTGTGTCGATATTCCACCGACCCGCAGCGGCAAACGGCGGCTCGTGATTCAGGATCTGCCGGTGCCGGAGGTGTTGGCCGGCGCGCTCTCGGGATGTGATTCGGCGTCAACACGCCGCGGCTGAAGAGAGCGCCCAAGCCCCGCCATTTTCTGGCGCACTCCCAGAAGGGGCTTACTATAGGTGCTCCGCGCCTGCTCCCGTCGGAGCATCCTGGACTTCACCCACCCCCCCGCGGAATGGGAATCCATGGTTCTCGCCAGACACCTTTCCCTCTCACTGATCTCGACCACCGTTTTGGCCGCGACGCTCCGCGTTCCATCGGATTACACCACGATCCAAGAAGCGATCGACTCCGCTTCGAGCGGGGATTCCGTGCTCGTGGCCCCAGGGATCCACGCCGGCTCGGTCGAAATCGGAGAGGTAGATCTGACTCTTTTGGGTGATGCCACGCCGGAGCTCGTGACCATTCAGGGAGACAGCGCATCGCCGGTGGTCACGGTCACATCGAACGTCGGCCTGATCATCGAATCGCTTACATTGACGGGTGGTCACAATGACAACTCCGGGGGGGGAGTTCGAGCCGAGGCGGGAGCAACATTGACTCTCGCTAACTGTGTCGTCGCCGGCAACAGCTCAGCGAAACTGGGTGGCGGCCTGTACTTGAACGGAGCAAACGCTCTGATCGAAGACTCGATCGTCGAGATGAACCTTGCGGAGAGCGGCGGTGGGCTCTACGCCGCCGCCGCGGACACGCTCATTCTGCACCGGACCACAATTCGCGATAACAGTGCGACCAATGGCGGCGGTATCAAGATCTTGAACGGCGGATCGGCCTGGATCGAGGACTCGACATTGGAAGGCAATTCAGCGGAGCAAAACGGCGCGGGAATGGTGGCGAACGACGCCGGCAGCGTTAGCATTTCCGGTACGACATTCAGCAACAACATGGCATCACTTTCCGGCAACGACGCATCGGGCGGCGGAGCGGCGTTCTTCGGCTCCACGGTAGCGAATATCGCGGGGTCGTCGTTTAGCGGCAACCTGGCCCGATCGGGGGCCGGCATACGAGCCATCGGGGGTGCCCAAGTCGATCTCGTCGATTGCGAGTTCGTCGCCAATAAGGCCGGAGATGATGTGTTCTGGGGATTCGGCGGCGGTGTCAACTACTGGGATGATGCCTCTGGGCAGATCAGCAATTGCAATTTCGAGCAGAACACGGCGAGCCGGGAAGGGGGCGCGATTCACGTACACGAGGCCGATGTCGTCATGGCGGACCTTCTGGTGTGCGACAACATATGTCTGAGCAGTGAGCCGCAAACGGGCTGGGGCGGAGGGATCTTCATCTTCACCACATTCTCCCAGATTGTCGACAGTCATATCTGTCGAAACTCGACGACCCGCGGTGGAGGGGGGATCTACAGCCAGGGCGACCCTTTCGCGGGCGGCCCGCGACCCACCGGCACGCTCATTGCGCGTAACTTGATCGAAGAGAACACCGCGGAAGCCGGTGGCGGGATCGAGTCGGCCATCTACGACTCTCTCTGGATCGAAGACAACGTGATCCGAAACAACACGGCGGACCGAAAGGGCGGCATCGGGATCGATGCAGGCAGCGTCGCGGACGTGTGTTTCAACACGATCGAGGGCAACACGGCTCTTTCAGCCATCACGCCTCAAGGCGGGGCCGGTCTCTTCACCAGCGGATCCGTCGTGAGGATCGCGGGGAATACATTTCGAGACAACTCTGGATCGAGTGGGCACGGTGGGGCCATTCGGGTCACGAGCGCGGATGCCCAGGTCACAATCCGAGACAATGTTTTCGAGCGAAACAACGCCGACCACGGGGGCGGCGTGTTCTGCGACACCAATGCGAACTTCTTGATCAAACGAAACCTATTCGTCTCCAATGCGGCGGTGGGAGAGGGCGGTGCAATCCTCCTGGCCTCTCCCTGCACAGGTGAGATCGACGACAACACGATCGTGGACTCTTCGGTCGGCGGCAGCCGCGCCGCCGCGGTCTCCTATATGGGATTCTGCAATGCCGATTTTCGGAGGAATATCGTCGTGGGGACCGTGGGTGGCTGGGGTCTGCGAACCACGGAGGATCAAAGCAGCAATGCGCTGGAGCGTAACCTCTTTCGAAACAACGAGTTGGGCTCCTCTCGCGGGCCGACCGATCTCGTTTTCAAGATCAACGCTGCTCCCGAGTTCGTCGCGGGAGACACGATCTATCAGCTTTCACCGGAATCGTTGGCGATCGATACAGGGGGCGAAGATTCGCTCGGCGTGTTGCTTGATCTCGGGTGGATGGCGTACGCGTATCCCGATGAGCCTCGGGTCGGTGTCAGCATCGCTGATGCTCCCGACACCGTTTCACCCGGCGATCTGGCGCAAGCGACCCTGAGTGCGGTGAACGCCGCCACCGAGCTCCACGACGTCGAGCTGACCATGCGGGTCGGTGGCAACCGTTCCGGCTACCTCGGATCGCCTTTCAGCGTGCAGGTAGCGGCCGGAGACACGGTCGAAGTCCCTGTTCAGGTCCGCGTGCCCGACCCATGCGGCGGTTGCGCCGGAGCCGTAGTGCTGACCGTCCGCGCTCGCGTTCAAGGCGCGCTCGAAGCAGGGGATGCCCGAGACGTCTGGGTCGAATAGTCCCCTGTGCCAGAAGGGAGCGCTTGAACGCTTCCATCGCACGCAAGAAGAGCTTATCGTTCGACCGTGGGGGATCTCTTGTGAGGGTTGGGCTACGACCCTCCTCATCGGTTCAGCTTCCGGATGGTCGTCATGACGCGAGAACGTCTCCTTGCGCTCCCTCTACTCCTCAACTCCGCAGCGGCAGTCGCTGCAACACTCCACGTCCCATCGGATTACGCGACGATTCAGGACGCGCTCGATCAAGCTGATCCAGGTGATGTCGTGCTCGTGGCGCGTGGGCTTCACGAAGGGCCGATCGAGGCGCGATCGCCAGATGTGACGATTCGGGGCGAGGGCCCACGCCAGTTCGTTGTCGTGGTGAGCGATCGGGCCTCTCCCGTCGTAACGATCTCGGCCGGCGCGACCCTGACTCTCGAAACGCTAACCCTGGGTGGTGGCTACCACGAGGGCTCCGGCGGCGGGGTTCGAGCGGAGCGCGGTGGTGGCGTGACGATCGATGATTGCGTCGTCCGCGATAACAGCTCGGGCGACAAGGGGGGCGGCATTGGGATCGTCGACGGTAGCTGGGGAGTGATCAGCGGATCGGTGATCGAGGGGAATCAGGCGGCGAGACGTGGGGGAGGTGTGCACCTGTACTCCTCGTACCTGCGGATCGAAGACTCGCTGATCGAGGGGAACGACGCCCCGGACGGGGGAGGCGTGTACGGGTTCGACGTCGGCGAAATGACCCTGCGCCGAACCACGATTCGAGGAAACACGGCCGATGTCGGTGGCGGCACGAAGCTTCTCGACGGAGAGGGCCCGATCCGCTTCGAGGAGTGCGTTTTCGAGGCCAACAGCGCGCAAGGGGATGGTGGAGGACTGCTCGCGACCGACGCGGGATCCATCCACATATCCGACAGCAGATTCGTCGCTAATGACGCGGCCGCCGGGGGTGTGGATGGTGTAGGTGGGGGTGCGTTGTTCTACGGGGCGACCTTCGTCGAGATCATGGCTTCGGTCTTCGAAGGAAACTCCGCGGAAAGGGGCGCGGGGGTCAGAGCCGCCGGTGGCGGGTCGGTCGAGATCACCGACTGCGTTTTTCGCGAGAACCGGGCGGGAGGCGATGAGCTGCCTGGCTACGGAGGCGGCGTGAACTACTACAACGAATCGACCGGGCAGATCGCTGATTGCACCTTCGAGAACAACTCCGCGACCGCGGAAGGAGGAGGGATTCATCTGCACGACGCGGACGCAGTCCTCTCGAACCTCTTGGTCTGTGAGAACACAGCCTTGGCGCCAACTCCGGAAAAGGGTTGGGGCGGCGGGATCTTCCTCCTCAACACGTTCTCCGAGATCGTCGACAGCCATATCTGTCGAAACGCCGCTACCCGATCCGGGGGGGCGATCTATAGTCAGGGAACCCGATTTCAAGACGGCCCTCGTCCCACGGGCTCGCTGATCGCGCGCAATCTCATCGAAGAAAACACCGCGGAAGCCGGAGGCGCAATCGAATCGGCGATCGACGATTCACTTTGGATCGAAGACAACGTGATCCGAAACAACACAGCGGATCGAAAGGGCGGTATCGGGATCGATGTTCGCTGTGCCGCGCATGTGATCGGCAACCGGATCATGGGCAATGTCGCGACCTCGACGGTCACTCCTTATGGTGGCGCGGGGCTTTTCACCAGCGGATCGCGGATCGAGATATCCAACAACACATTTGTCGGGAACTCAGCGCCAGCTGGTCACGGCGGCGCCATTCGGGTCACGGCGGCGGGTGCCTACGCGCTCATCCGAAACAACGTTTTCGCTGAAAACGATGCCGATCGCGGGGGCGGGATCTTCTGCGACAGCGGAGCTGCTTTTCTGATGGCGCGCAATCTTTTCGTCGCCAACCGCAGCGGCTCCGAGGGAGGGGCGATCATCCTGAACTCACCATGCGTGGGGCGAATTCAGAGAAACACGATCGTGGCCACCGAGGCAGGCGTCGGAGGATCCGCGGCGGTCTCTTATATGGGCTTCTGCGACGTCTCCTTTGTGCGCAATCTCGTCACCGGAACCACGGGTGGCGTCGGTCTGCGCGCAACGGCCGCCCAGCACGATACGCAAATGAGCAGAAACCTCTTCTGGAACAACGAAGAGGGGCACTCCAAGGGCCCGGTCGATTTCAGCTATGACATCTACTCGCATCCCGAGTTCGCCCCAAACGACTCGCTTCTTCGACTCCTGCCCGGCTCGCTCGCCATCGACGCCGGAGGGCTGAATGAGGCGGGCGAGCCGCGCGATCTGGGGTGGATCGAGTATGCCTATCCCGCGGCTCCCCTGGTCTCGGTGACTCTCGATGGTCTGCCGCCCACCATTCACGCCGGCGACACGGTCGTCGCAGACCTGAACGTGGCCAACCTCACGCAGACTCAGAGGGTCGTCGAGGTGACCCTCGAGCTCGCCGGCAGATCGCCTTTCGCCCTCGATCCGCCGATCGAGCTGAGCCTGCCCCCGCGCACACCACGGAGATCGAGCTGAGTTTCGAGGTTCCCATCCCCTGCCCGGACTGCGACGGCGGCCTGATTCTCATGACCCGCGCCTGGGTCGACGGTGCGCTCCAATCCGGCGACGCGGACGACATCTGGGTGGATGCCGACTGAAGAAGAATGGGCGCACCCGGGATCGGCGAGAGGATCCCGAATGCGCCCGTCTTGCTCTTCTCGTTCTCGGTGCTACTTCACCAGCACCATCTGCCGGGCTGCGGCCCCCTTGTCCGTCTCGATCCGGTAGAGGTACACACCGCTCGAAACGTTGGCGCCGCGATCATCGCGGCCATCCCAGATCACACGGTGGGTGCCTGCGCCCCGCTCCGCGTCGACGAGGCGGCGAATCATGTTGCCGGCCAGGTCGTAGACCCCTAGGCGAACCGGTGTCGGCTCCGCGACGGTGAAGGCGATGGTCGTTCGAGGGTTGAAGGGATTCGGCGCGTTCTGCGCCAAGTCGACATGGCGACCCGCCGGCAGCCCGGCGTACGAGCGCAAGGTCACGATTTCGAACTGGCCGTAGTGGTGTAGAGAGCTGTCCAGGTCGATCTCGTCGAGCGCGTACCAATAGCGAGTCCCTTCTTCGAGGCCGGAATCGACGACCGAGTAGTCGATCGGGCGCGCGGAGTAGCCACCCGGAGCGGCCGGCACTACATGCGCCAGCTCCTTGCCTTCCATTGCGGGGTTGTCCGCGCGATAGACCTCGAAGTGGCTCGCGCCGTCTTCGCTCACGGTGCGCCATTCGAGGTGCACGCCATCGGCGGCCGGCAGACCTCTGAAATAGGCGAGCCGCACCGGCAGATTCGCCTCACCGGTGATCCGCGCACCGGGCGAGTAGAGCGAGTTGTCGTCGGTATCGGCGACCGAATGCTTGTCCCAAGAGCCCCCCCCGTCGGGATTGCGCGTGTAGCTCTCATCGGGATTCGACCCTGCGGCGGTGACCTGAACGGCGCCCGAGCTCAGCGGCACCGCGGAGCCCCAGTAGACCTCGATCGTGTCGGCCTGATCGTCGGAGATCAGCCAGACATTCTCGTTGTCGTTGCCCAGACCACTTCCGATCGAGCCGTCGTCGGTAAAGACCTGATTCGTGAAGCCGGTCGGAGTGCCGCCGCCGAAGACGGTGATCATCTCGTTCACAAGTATCGTGGTCCCGCCCGGAAACTCGAACATGTCCACGAACGCGACGTCGTTGTCCCCGAGTCGGTAGTTGCCGATGTTCAGGGTCGCAGGACCGGTGTTCAGAATCTCGACGAACTCGTCCTCTTTGTAGTGGGCGGCTCCGTCATTGTTGGCATCGCCCCGCTGATCGATATGGGCAGCAGGATCGAAGTGGACCTCGTTGATGAGAAGAGCTCCGTCCGCCGAAGGCGCGACGAAGAAGGCGGCCAACGCGACGGCCGTAAGTCCCAGACACCAATCACAACGCTTCATAACGCTTACTCCTTGTGCGAGTCCCCACTCTCCGACCACCGGGGTGAGTCGGGTCGCGTTCAGTTCTATCTAAGTCATCGACGCCACGCGCTACCCGGCGCGCAGAATCGGGTTGCTCTTCGTACTTCGGCAGGCGCGAGCTCGAACTGAAGTGAAACAAGCCGCAGCGCTGATATGCTCTGGAGATGCTGTCTCGGAGTCGGAATGCGCGCACGATCGGAACAGGTGTGATGCGATCAATAAGGGCGTTGATCCGTAGCATCGCGCTCCTGTCGACCCTGACCTTCGCCTCCGCGCAGAATCTCGACCGCCTGCCCAGGTTTCCGGGTGGAGCCGACTCAGCGCCGCCACCGCCGTCACCGACTCTCGCCCGCCGAAACCTGATCCTGATGATCGGCGACGGAATGGGCGTGGCGCAGAGAACCGCCGCCCGCCTGATGACCGTCGGAAGCGAGGGACGGACCGAGATCGACCGCCTTCCCGGCCTCTGTCTGGTGACCACCTGGTCGGCCGACGCCATGACCACCGACTCCGCGGCTTCGGCGACGGCCTACGCTTGCGGAGTGAAGACGAACAACACGGCGCTCGGCCTCGATCGCACGGGCAACCCCACGCCCTCGATCCTCGAGCTCGCGCAGCAGGCCGGATACGCAACCGGTCTCGTCGCGACATCCGATCTGACCGACGCGACCCCCGCGGCCTTCTACGCCCACACCGGCTCCCGCGTGGAGTGGTGGGAGATCCTCGATCAGCTCCTTCGCGTCGCGCCCGACCTGCTGCTGGGCGGCGGTTGGTCCGCCTGGATCGCCGACGGCGTCGATCTCGATGGCGATGGGCGCAGCGATTCGCGCAGGCACGCCCTTCCGAGCGCCGCGGAGCGCGAGCGTTCCCCCCTAGGCCTCGCCCGCGCCGGCGGCTACCGGATCGTACTGACTCACGACGAGCTGACGCGGGCCGGCAACGAAGAGGGCAAGCTGATAGGCCTATTCGCCCCACATCATCTCGCTTACGAGAAGGACCGTTTCGCGGGTGGGCCCCAGGAGACGGCAGCGGCCGACCAGCCCCATCTGGCCGACATGACGCGCGTGGCGCTCGAGCGATTGACGAAGACCGGCGACAAGGGTTTCTTCTTGATGATCGAGGGCTCGCGAATCGACATGGCCGCGCACGATGGCGACGCCGAGGCGCAAGTTTGGGAAACCGTAGCCTTCGACGAAGCGGTCGGCGTAGCCCGCGAATTCGCCGGCAAGAACGGCCGCACCCTGCTGATCGTCACCGCGGACCACGAGACGGGCGGCCTCTTCTTGCCCGGGTGGCGCCGCAACGACGGAACGATCGGCTTCCAGAAGGGGCGAGAGATCATCGCCAGAAGAGACGCGCGCGGCATGCCGCTCCCCACGAGCAACGACCCAGCGCCGCCGGCGCTCCACCTCGGCTGCGCACGCCGCGTCCTCGGTGCGTCGGAGAGCGATCCCGGCGCCAGGCGGGGTGAGCACACCGCGGTCGACGTCCCACTCGCCCATATGGGTCCTGGCGCCGAGAGGCTTCACGGGGTGATCGACAATCGCGACGTATTCGAAGTTATGGCGGACTACCTTTTCTGAAGTGGTGGGTTGTGGTACAGTG
>CAZFNT010000041.1:3043-14815 GCA_964520315.1 uncultured Gemmatimonadota bacterium | reverse complement strand
GGCTGAGCTCATGACCGCGACTTGGTGCGGCTACTGCCCGTGGGCCGAGGCCGCCCTGCTCGATCTCGAAGCTGAGTACGACTACGACCGCTTCGTCACTATCGGCTACCACGTCAACGACGAGTACTCCAATGCTGAGTCGGATAGCCGGATCAGCTACTACAACATCAGCGGCACACCCACGACCGCGTTCGACGGCACCTCGAAGATCGTGGGCGGCTGGGATGGGGTGTACAACTCATACAAGAACCGGATCGACGCCGACATGGTCGAGGAATCGCAGATCGAGCTCTCGATGACCGGGTCGGTTGCGGGCGACCAGGTCGACTACACGGTTCACGCCCTGGCGGATGCCCCGCCCGACTACGTCAATCCGAGGCTCTACGTGGCACTCGGGGAACGCGACCTGATCGACAACGGCGAAGAGATGCGTCCGGTAGTTCGGCGGATCGTCTCGCACGAGCTGACCGGGCTGGTTCAGCGAGGCGATGAAGCCGTTTTCACGGGTTCATTCGACATAGAAGAGGAGTGGAAAACCCCCGCGCTCGAGGTCTTCGCCTTCGTGCAGGACCTCGCCGACAAGCGAATCGATCAGTCGACGCGCCTTTTCTTCACTGAGTTCGCATCGACGGACGAGTTGGTCACCGCCGAGGAGGATTCCTCGCGAACGATCAAGACCTATCTCACTAATCCCAACTCCTATCCGATCGACATGCGAATGCAGATGGAAGACCTCACCGCCCAAGGCTGGCTGGCGACCTTCTGTATCGTCGAATGGGGAATCTGCCTGCCCGATTCTCTCGACCTCACTATGCCGGCCGATTCGACCGTCACGGTCAAGCTCCAGTGGGTCGACATCGGTGCGACCGATCCGACTATCACCAGCACCTTTTTCATGAAGTACGGCGAGAATTACGATGTCATCAAAGGTGCGACGTACACGGCCCGATCGGGCGCGGTGGCGCTCGATGTCACCGAGCTGATGATCGACGACGACGATCAGGGAGGCAGCAACGGAAACGGGAACGGAATCCCGGAGCCGGGAGAGGCGATCGAATTCACGACCCGCGCCCACAACACGGGGCCGTTCGTCGCATACGGAGTGACATCCGAGCTCACGATAGCCGACCCGAATGTCATCATTATCGAAGCCGATGAGACCTACGGTGATATCGAAGAAGACGCCACGGTGAACGGCAGCGGCGGTCGATTCATCCTCGATGTCGATGTGGTGCCCGGTTCGACGCTCGCTTTCGTCCAGACCTTCACCGATGCGGAGGGGGCTGTCATCGTCGATACGGTTTATGTGCCGGTCGGCGCCGTCGGCATCGAAGGAGACGATCGGGGGCTGCCCCGCCCGACCGCGACGGTGCTGCACCAGAATCAGCCGAATCCCTTCAATCCTCGCACCATCTTGACCTTCGACGTCGAGACCGACGAACAGATAGTGCAGCTCAGGATTTTCGATCTGAGCGGACGCGAGGTCAAGAGCCTTGTCGACGGTCCCAAGGCCGCCGGGCATCATAGAGTCGTCTGGGACGGCACCAATGCTCAGGGCCTTTCACTGCCCAGCGGTGTCTATCTCTACCGCTTGACCACCGGGAAGAGCAGCCAGACCCGCCGTATGCTCCTGCTCAAGTAGCCCGATATCGGCAGCCGCCCCTTCTCGCGGAGATCTCCATGCGCAAAACCCGCGCCGCTCTCATCGCTCTGATATTGATGGCCCTCTCGACCCCCTCGGCCCTGGCGGCGGAGAGGACACCGACCTTCAATCTGGAGAAGATGAACGGTGGCCGCGCGAAGCTCGCGGACTACCTCGACAAGGGGCCGGTCTTGATCAACTTCTGGGCGACGTGGTGTAAGCCTTGTAAGCAAGAAGCGCCGCATCTGATCAAGCTCTTCGATCGGTACAAAGATCAGGGTTTTCAAGTTGTCGCGATCAGCGTCGACAATGTGAGCTCGATCGGGAAAGTGAAGCCCGCCGCGCGCAAGCTCGGACTCAGTTATCCGGTGTTGCTCGATCCTCAGGGGCAGTATTCCAAGCGGATGAGTGTGGCGGCGCTTCCCACCAACATCCTCGTCGACAGAAAAGGCCGGACAGTACGGACATTCACCGGTTATCGCCCGGGAGACGAACATGAGATCGAGGCGGAGATCAAGAAGCTGCTCTCCGCGGGCTCGGGCTCGGGCTCGGGCACCGACGCCGAGTGACGATGAGACGTAGCGCTAGCGCACTTATAGGCGTCGTTGTCGCAGCCTCTTTCGCGACGGCTTTCGAGATCGGCGACGTATCGATTCGCGGACATGAATCGATGTGGATTCAGCGCGGCGATGAGGCTGTATTCGAAGGGCTCACCCCCGTCGATCAGAACAAAGAGGTGCTGGAGAGCCGGCTCACGCTGGAGCTGCGCTGGGAGAATTGGGTCTTGGGTGGGCGCTTCGATCATCTCGCCCCCTTCTTCTATGGCGACGAGTTCACGGGGATCCGCAAGCGCTTTCTCGAGTATGAAGACGGCACCAATCACTTGCGCGTCGGATCGTTCGGCGCTCTTCTCGGCCGCGGACTCGGCCTGAACCTCTACGAAGACCCGGCCGTCAACGTCGATCGGGAGCTCGAAGGGGTTCTGCTGGAGAGAAGAACCGACCGATACACGTTGAGTCTGTTGGGGGGATTGGGGAACTTCCTTCAGTTCGATTTCCCGGAAGGGTATCGGCGAGACCGCGTGGGAGCGGTGCACGGCACCTACCGGGCGCTGGACTGGTTGGAACTCGGGCAGGGGTATGTTGAGACCCGAGACGGTGTGCCGGGGGAGAGCCAACACATAAACCGAAAGATACTCACAACAGTGCGCGCAGATTTCGATCAGGGCTCGGTCTATGGCGAAGCGGTCAGGAACTGGCTTCGAATCTCGGGCGGCCCCCGAGGCGGTCCCTCCGGCCGGGGAATCTATCTCGAGGTAGATCGCTGGTTCGACGACTTCACCCTGACAGCGGCCTACAAGAACTACTCCTTCGGCGAGGAGTCGTTCACATCGACCTTCTCGGGCGTGGGCGTTCCCTGGTCCGAGCCCCCTTCGCTACGACCGATATCTGATCTCGCGACACTCAATCGCAAACAGTTTCTGGTCAACAAGAACAACGAGCTTGGATTCTCGCTGGAGGGGGCTTTCGAGACCGACTCCGGGAGCTCTTTCTCGGTCTTCTATCTGCAAACCGGCGATCGATCTTACTTCGATCTTGCCGGCGGCGGCGACGAGATCGAGCTCACCTGGCCACGGTGGGTTGGATTCGAAGGGATCTCCGGGAGCCTGACCAACACGATCGAAGAGCTGACTCTCAGAGCCGATCTTCCGGTTCGCGATGGCTGGTCGACCCATGTCGCCGCCGATCTCACCATCGACGGCCATTTCGGTGCCCAGAAGATGCAGCAGACCCTGGGCCTGACCAACGAGATCGAGTTCGGAGACGTTCACGGGCTGATCGTCGCTCTCGAGTATCAGAGGACCGACGACCGCCGCTTCGAAGAGCTCTTCCTGGGCGATTTCCCCGATGGCGTCCCGCCCCTCTTCCACGATGGCATCGGCACGCTGACCTACTCCCGATCGCCATGGCTGGCAGCGTTCATCAGCTACGAGAGAACGAACGAGGCCAAGCACTGGGAGGCGGTGGGTTATAAAGGAGCATTGGAGCCCCTGGAGGATTCCTACTGGATCGCCGGGGTCGACCTCGACATCACCCAGCTGACCCGTCTCGGCCTTCAATTCGGCCGTGAGCGAGGCGGAGTGGTGTGCCGGGGTGGTACCTGCAAATTCATCCAGCCTTTCAAAGGCTGGCGGATGGAACTGCTTCAACGCTTCTAATCCGAGATTCACTCCCTTTCCCGTTTGGAGAGAACCGAATGACCAAGTATGCATATCTCGCCCTCACCGTGATGGGGGGCGTCGCGCTCTCCCCCGCGAACGCGGCCCAAGACATCATTCCCCGCTGCGTCGCTATGGAGCTGGTTACCGCGTCATGGTGCACGTACTGCCCGCAGGCGGATGCCGCCGCCGAGCAGCTTCGCGTGGAAGAGGGCCGCGCCGGCACGATATTCATCGAGTACCACATGAGCGATGCGCTCTCGAACGCCGATGGCAACGCGCGTCAGTCCTACTACTCGATCACGGGCACGCCCACCATGATCTTTGGTGGTATCACCAAGGTCATCGGGGCCGGTGGTCCGATGTACAACACCTATCGCCAGCGCTTCAACGGCCGGCGCAACTACGATCCGATGGTCGATATTCGGCTCACGGGCGACATGACCGGCAACAACACCTGGACCGTGCGGGGTTCGATCGAGGTCACCGAGCAGATCTGGCAGCAGGGAACCCCCCAACTCCGCATCGCCCTCACCGAAAACGATCTGACGGCCGGCAGCCGGCACTACAACGGCGTGCTCCGCGACCATGTCGCGAACATCGACCTGAACGGGAAGAACGTCGGCAGCATGACCTACTTCAGCCAGTCGATCCCGATCAACGGATCGTGGAAGAAGGACGATCTCAATGTCGTCGTCTATGTTCAGGAGCCGATGTACCAGGAGATCCTCGGTGCGAAGCGTGTCTCCGAGGTTTCGATGGACGTCGACGGTGACAGCTTCACGGTCTCGCGCGGTGACGTGCTCAGCGTGCCGATCGACATGGCGAATATCAGTCGCAACGATCAGGATCTCGAGATCTGGATGATCGCTTACCGAAACGGCAACCAGGTCGGTCCCAATCCGATCTTCCAGGACAGTCACTCGATCATGTCGGGCGACGTCGATACGTACACCATGAACTTCCCGATCCCAATGGGCACGCCCATGGGTACCTATGAAGTCGCGGCCTGGATCGGCGCCGGCTTGGACGATACGCTGGAGTGGGATCGCTACGAGGTGACGATTCAGTAGCGCATCTTTTCCACATCCTCCCCCCGCCTCCCGTACTCTGTTCGCAAGAGTACGGGAGGCGCTGTGGTTATAGGAGATCGGTTTTCGGTGAGCGACCAGCGAGACGAGACGAGCGGCGAGACCGGGGCGGACCTAAGCGCGAAGACGCGGATCCGCGAGGCGCTGGAATCGTCGGGAGGCGAGCGGGCACTGGAGCTGCTCGCGGAGGTCGACTCGGAGATCCGACGGAACGATCCGGAGCTGGTCGCGCTCGAGGCCGCGGCTCTTATCGATCTCGATCAGCTCGACGAGGCCACGCCCCTCTATCAACGACTCGTCGAGCTCCGCCCCGACGATCCGGCCCCCCTTCTGGAACTCGCCCGACTCTGCGTCTTGGCCGAGGACCCGGAGTCGGCGGCGGACTGGGCGAGAAAAGCGCGGAACCGCGCCCCGGAACAGATCGCCGTCTCTCTCGACGCGATCGAGGTTTTCGAGCGGATCGAGTTGAACGCGGAGGCGCGAGCCGAGGCGGCACGCGCCCTCGGGGAGCACAAGGGAGCCGCGGAGCTGCAATCTCGTCTCGGCATGCTGGCCCAGGCCCACGGCGACCTCGATCTGGCAATCAGCGCGCTGGCCGCGGCGGTTGTCCATTCATCCCCCGCGGCCGAAGCATTCTTGCCGCTCGGACTGATCTTCTGGGACCACGTGCGCCGGCCTGAGTTCGCCCGCGCTGCCCACGTCACAAAGCTCACCCGGCACGGCCATGACCCGCACAACCTGCGCGAGCTCGGTTGGATCGAGCTGCTGGGAGGGAATCGAAGCGCGGGAACCGCGTTACTTCTCGCGGGGATCGAGGCCTTCGATCATGCGCCCTCGTCGCTCGTCATCGAGCAGTGGGCCGCAGAGTCGGACAGTCGGCCGCTGGAAGAGGTTCTCGCCGCCATCGACACGCCTCGACCCGGTGCCATCCACCATGGAACCGCGCTTTTCTTCATCGCTCGCGGGAACTTCCCGATGGCGGAGCACTGGCTTCGCGATGGGATCTATGTCGATCCGGACGACGCCGCGCTGCGTCTCGATCTGGCTCGACTTCTTTTCGAGCAGTACGAAGACGGCGATGAGGCGTCGGAGCTTCTGGCCAAGATCGATCGCGATCGGATCGATGATCCCGATCTCGCTTCCGCTCTCCAATCCCTCGAAGCCCGGATCGAGTCGGGTTCGCCGATCCCAGCCATCGACAGCATGACCAGTCCGAAAGGCGGCGGCGAGCAAGATGTGCTCTCGATCCATGCCCGAACGATGACGGTCGACGCGGAACACTCTCTGCTCTGGCGCGGATCGGATGATCTGGCCCTGCGCGTCATGCGGATTCTATCGCGACCGGCGAGGCGTTCGGTGCTGCTGGCCGGAGAGCCGGGAGTAGGCAAGACAGCCTTGATCAACGAGGTCGTCAGGCGCATCGCGGCGGGCGAGTGCCCGGAGCCTCTCAAAGAAAGTCGTGTCCTCGAGCTCTCGCCCACCGCACTACAGACCGACATCAAGTACCTCGGGGAATGGCAGACCAAGATCACGCGCCTGGTCGACGAGGCGCAGCGTGCCCCCGGGACCATCATTTACATCCCCCGTTTCCACCACTTGATGGGCGCGGGCGCCACGCGGGCACACGAAGAGGACATGGCCGGAGCGCTCGCGCCGCTGCTGGCCGCGGATCAACTCACGGTGATCGCCGACGGCAATCCCGAGCCTCTGCGGCGGATGCTGCGCAGTCGTCCGGAGCTCGCGCGGGCACTCACGCTTGTGGCGGTGAAGGAGCCGGAGCGCCCACAAGTTCGGAAGATCCTGCTGGCGGCGCGCTCCTGGATCCGCAGAAACGAAGGCCCCCGAATCGAGTCCGCGGCGGTGGATCGCGCCATCGACTTGAGTGCCCGCTTTCTGCGACACGAGCGTTTTCCCGCGAAGGGGATCGATCTCTTGCGAACCGCCTTCGAGACAGTGCGAGAGGGTTCGGAGAGCCTCGTGACTCCCGAAGACGTGGCCCGAGAGCTCAGTCTCAAGACCGGACTCCCGAAGTTCCTGGTGCTCGACTCCGAAACTCTCGATCTGGAGCAGACACAGGCGTTCTTCAGAGAACGAATACTAGGGCAGGACGACGCGCTCTCGACTATGCAGGACACGGTCGCGCGCATGAAGACCGGGCTCCAGGATCCGCAGCGCCCGATCGCTACCTATCTCTTCACGGGACCGACCGGGGTCGGCAAGACTGAGACAGCCAAAGTGCTCGCGGCCTATCTCTTCGCTGACGAGAAGAGGATGCTTCGCTTCGACATGAGCGAGTTCTCGGACCCGCTCGCCGTCGATCGGCTGATCGAAGCCCGCGAGAGCACCGCCGGTGCGCGCGGACATCTGACCGGTGCCGTGAGAGAGAATCCTCTGTCGGTCATCCTATTCGACGAGATCGAGAAGGCCCATCCGCGCGTATTCGATCTGCTGCTTCAAGTGCTGGGTGAGGGCAGGCTGACCGACACGCGCGGCGAAACCGTGGGCTTCCACGAGAGCGTCATCATCATGACCTCGAATCTCGGTTCCGATCGCGGCACGGAGGGCGGCCTTGGATTCACACGCGATCGCGCCGCCGCCGAGGCCGCCGCGATCCGCGAAGAGGTGCAGCGCTTCTTCCGACCCGAGTTCATGAATCGGATCGATCGCGTCGTGCCCTTCCGCCGTCTCTCGTTGAACGATCTTCGCACCGTCGCCTTGCGTGAGATTGGGCGCTGCATTGCGCGCGAGGGAGTTGTCCGGCGAGGAATCGTCGTGGAAACCGACCCCAGCGTCGCCGATCTGGTGCTCGATCGAGGTCAGAGCGGCCGGTACGGCGCCCGCGAGCTCAAGCGGGCCGTCGAAGAGCTGGTGTCAGTGCCCTTGGCGCGGCTGTTGGCTGGGCATGCGCTCTCGACCGAAGACACGGTGCGCCTCGTCACCCGAGAAGGCTCCGTGGTCGCCGAAATCGTGCGCGAGGTCGCTGCATCTCCGAGCCTGGTAGCTAGAGCGGCCGAAGCAAGTGAGCATCGCTCCCTCGAAGCGATCCTGGAGGGGATCGAAGCGACGACGGCGCGCATCGATCACCTCGCCGAGAGCCTTGGGATTCCCTCCGCCCAAGAACGAGCCGAAGAGCTTCGCCGCGAAATGGAGAGGCCCGGTTTCTGGGACGATTCCCGCACCTCGACATCGGTCTTGCGCTCCTTGGCGGAGCAGAATCGCCTTCTCGATCGAGACAAGGCCGTGCGCGTGGAGCTGGAAGAAGCGGCGTTGCTGGCCGACCTGGTGGGTGAGGGGCACCGCGCGCTACTCCCCGAGGCGGACCAGAAGCTCGCCGAGATCGAGCTGAAGTCGGAAGAGATGGAGCTGGAGACCCTTCTATCGATGCCAGGCGATGTCAGGAGTGCGTTCGTGATCATCACGGCGGGAGACCACACGCCCGATGATGTAGCCTGGGTGAACGAGCTGGCGTGCCTCTACACGCGCTGGGGGACCCGCCGCGGCATGGAGGCCGAGATCGTCGGCGAGAGGAGTTTTCGGGGATCGACCAGGGGGAGTGCGGTGTTGCGCATCGATGGCGCCTTCGCTTTTGGACTCCTGCGACGCGAGACAGGCACTCACCGGCGGGTTCAGACCCGGCCGGGCGGTGAGAGAAGCGTGGTCGTGGCACGCATTCATGTGATCCCGGAGCCGCAGGGCGATCCGCCCCGCCCCAACGACCTTCGGTACCGCGCGAGCCGATCGTCGAGGACGAAGTTCATCTCGTCGCCGCGGGGAGTCGTTTCGTTCCGCGTCAAAGACCGTCGCTGGAGCTTGCGCACCACGCTCGAGAGCCCGGAGGCCGAAGAGCTCGCGGCGGCCTTTTCCGCGGGGCTAACCGCGTCGGACGTGACCGACGACGAACTGGCGACGATCGCCAGAAACGTGCTGCTTCTCGGCAGGCGAAGCGTTCAGGACCCTCGAAGCGATCACGAGTCGACCGACGTGCGCGCGGTGCTCGACGGAGAGATCGACGACTTCATCCTCGCTGCCCTCGCGGCGGAGCCGGCGGCTACATGAGTGGCCGAGCGGCGCTCGTTCTCGCGGCGACTTCGACCCTTCTCGGGGCCTGCTCGGGGGCGGCGGACGAGGAAGGGGCTCCCGCGGCGGTCCGGTTTCGGGAGAAGGACCTTCTGGTCACGCCCGCCGACGAAAGAGATGCGCAGCGCGCGGGCGACCGCTTCATCTACGTGGCGGACTTGGGGACCGGTCCCGCGCTCTACTCACTAGCGGACGGATCCGACATCCCCGATCGCCTGTCCCAAGAGGGGTTGCGAGTGGCAACTCCTCGGGTCTCGCCCGATGGCAGCCGGGTCCTCTACGTTGGCGCCTCCAGGGCCGACGAGGAACGAGTTTCGGGGGGCGCGCACGACCTTCGGCGCTTGCGGCTCGATGCCGATACTCTTCCTGACAGTGTCGAGACTCGAATCTGGATCGTTCCCGCACGAGGCGGAGATCCGAACCCTCTCACCGCTGCAGGGGAGCAGTCCCTCGACCCGATGTGGTTGCCCGCGGGCGGGACTTTCCTCTACGCGAGAGGGCGCGAGGGAGTAACCGACGGTTTCGATATCTACAAGACCGACCTTGTCGGCGGCGAACCCACGCTTGTCTACGGGGGCCCGGGAGACCAGAGGCAACCCGCGCTTCGCCCCGGCAGCGGCCATCTTCTCTTCAGGAATGTTGCCGGCGAAGAGGGGGCGCTGATGCTCGGCGACCTCGATCGATCGAAGCCCACACAGGTTGCTCCGGATCTGAGGGATCCTAGCCATCCTGCCTGGTCCCCGGATGGCAAATGGGTCGCTGTCGACGAGCACTCGCCCAGAGGCAGAGTAGTCCGCATACTCGAGGCTGAGCAGCGACGCCTCAAAGCCGCCGACGGCGACCCGCCCCTCGGCGCCTCCCCCGCCTGGATGAATGAGCGGGCGGTTCTTGTGACCCGATACGACCCGGCGGCGCTCGAATGGATTTGGCTGAACCAGGAGGACAAGCCTCCGCATTCGATCCTGCGCGATCCACTGCACGACCTGACGCAGCCGGCGATCTCCCCGCAACGCACGCTAGTGCTCTATCGCTGCAACGGCGATCTGGAGGTGGCCGACATTCGACCGGAGAGAACCGAACGGCGGCGCGTGACCGACGACCAATGGGAAGACGCCGATCCCGTCTGGTCCCCCGGAGGACTGAGCTTCGCTTTCTCGTCGCGTCGCGAGGGGAATCTAGACATCTATCTGCGGACTTTTCCCGGCCTGAGAGAGCGACGGCTCACCACCGATCCGGCGGACGATCGAACGCCGAACTTCACCCCCGACGGACGAAACCTGCTCTTCGCATCGAACCGAAACGGCACCACGGGCCTCTATAGCCTCGAGATCGAAGAGGCCGAGAGCGAGCCCTTATTGCTAGACGCGGGGCGTGATGGCAACCCACTCTATCCCTCCCTGTCGAAAGGCCTTGATTGGATCGTGTACAGTATTCAGTGGGGTGAATCTCCCGGCATCGAGATGTTCAACCTCGAGACCGGAGAACAGCGGCCACTCACACTGGGATCCGACCCTCTGACAGCCGACACCGCGCCCACATTCTCGCCGGATGGAGTCTATATCGCTTTTCAAAGAACCGACCCAGCCAACTCGGAGCTCTATCTCGCCCCGATGAGGGGTGGCAGTCCAAGACTCCTGGAATCAAGAGCCGGAAAGGCCCGACGAGGACCCGACTGGATGTCGGACGGACACTCGTTGGTCTACTCTGTGGGCGGATCGTACGATATTGCATTGATCGAGCTGGCGGGGCTCTGGTAAAAGCGTTGCCATGTCGATCAACAGTCTACGAGAACAGCTGCTCAAGGCCGGACTGGTCACGGCCGAAGATGTGAAGCGCGCGGATCGAGATAAGAGCCGATCCCAGGGAAAGAAAGGAAAGAGCGAGGCTCCGAAGCCGAAACCGAAAGAGGGGAAGAAGCGCCCCACCGCGAAGAAGGCGCGGCGGCCGAAGCCTCCCCAACCGATGAGTTCGACCGCGCGCATCGTCGAGCTCTATCGCTCCGAGCTGGTTCCCTTGCGCGAAGGTGATGCCGTTCTGAACTTCGTGGCCCTCGGCTCGAAGCAGGTGCGTCAGGTCGAACTCTGCGCCGAGCAGCACCAATCACTAGTCTCGGGCAACCAGGCCCTGGTTTCCGTAGATGCCGATCTGCGCAACCTGCTGGCCGCTGAGCGCACTCCCCAGACATTCGGCAGGCGAACCCGACGGGTCTACGCCGGCGGCCCCGCCACATCGACGCCAGGGCCGAACGAGGCGGAGCTGGGGCTCTTGCCGAAAACAGCGGCCGAGCAGCTACTCGAACTGGATAGAGGGCGGGTGTTTTTCTTCAGTGTCGACGCCGCCACTTCTCCTTGAGATCGTAGACGTCAAACATATGGAAGATGGTGTGCAGCACGGCTAGCTGCTTCGACTCCCATGGCAAGCGATTGAGAACTTCGGCCAGATCCCGCCCGATTCGCTCCCTTCGCGCCGCGGGACACCGAAGCAGCTTCATGGTGCGCTCGAGGTGGTCGAGCGTGTTATCGATCTCGCCGTGGAGAGCGGGTGGCGATGGGTGTTTTCGGCCGGCCAGCCGGGGTGGCTCCAAGGCGGTATAGAGCTCATGGGCAACGAGTAGCACGCTCTGCGCCAGATTCAAGACGGGATATTCGTCCGCCGTCGGGATCGCCACATGATGTGAGGCCAGGCTCAGCTCTTCAGAAGTCAAGCCGTTGTCTTCTCGACCGAAAACGATGGCCGCGGTCGCG
>CAZFNT010000041.1:0-3033 GCA_964520315.1 uncultured Gemmatimonadota bacterium | reverse complement strand
GTGGGCGGGCGGCGTCGATCAGCAGAGGGGCCGCCTTTCGCAGGGGAACCAGACCGTACGATCGCGTCGGGCGGCGAGGCACCGTGGCCATGATAGTGCCCCGATCGCTCAGCGCGGCATCGAGATCGTCGAAAACACGAGCCCCGCGCAAGATCCGGTCGGTTCCCACCGCGACCGCGACCGCGCTCCGACCGAGGTGATTGCAGCGCGGCGCGACCAGCCGCAGCTCGGAGAGCCCGAAGTTCATCATCGCCCGAGAGACGGCGCCGACATTCTCGGGAACCCGCGGCTCCACGAGCACGATAGCAAGGCTGGGGAGCTTCGGTGTCGGCCGTTTGTTGGGATCGCGGGTCATCGGGCGGCGGAAACGAACCAAGGGTCCCGGCGGCACCGAAACCCCTGGCAGAAAATGGCACACCCGCAGGGATTCGAACCCCGAACCTCCTGATCCGTAGTCAGGTGCTCTATCCAATTGAGCCACGGGTGCGCGAGAGAAACATCAATGCTAGCGGTGTGCGGGATCGAGGTCAAATGGAAAGGGCGGCGCCTGATCCTCGATGTACCCTTGGAAAACCCGTCGAGTTCGGCGCCTGGAGGCAGATCGAGCGCGCGCTGGATGTCGCGGATCACGTGTGTCACTAGGGGTCGGCCTCGATAGACAGAAGGCAAGCGGGCCCACGCTACCCGCGAGCTGCCAATTCTGGGGCAGTACCGTGCACTCGACATCGGTGACGCCGACATCTCCGTCGCCTGTGGCGTCACCCGCCATCGGGTGTTCATACGCACCGATGTCGATGGAGGGACAGCCGATGCCGTTGTTCGGGGCGAAGTTGTCGTGAACATCGACTAGCCGCTGGAAGCCGTCGAGGTCGCTGGTCACGCCAGCGGGTAGTTCCGAGTTCTTGCCCGAGTGGACACAGTGTGAGCCGGCCGCTAGTCGCAGGTCGTCATCCCCGGTGCCGGGTAGATCATCCAGGCCGTCGGGATCGAAGAAGAGTGGATCCCGCTGACGGTGCGAAGTCTGCGCCTGGATCTACCACGACTCGATCCCACACCCATCGCCCGTTTGACCTATCCCCCCACGCTGCCCTACCGTTGCGCCTCGCCACCCCACCAGGATCTCGCCCATGCGCGCATCAGCCCTCAACATCGTCACCTACCGCGAAGACCCCGCCGGCGCCGAGGTCGCCAGCCACCGCCTGCTGCTCCGGGCGGGCCTGATCCACAAATCGGGCGCCGGGCGCTATCTCTACACGCCGCTGATGTTGCGGGTCTTGCGCAAGATCGAGCGGATCATCCGCGAAGAGATGAACCGTGCGGGGGCGCTCGAGGTGCAGATGCCGATCCTTCAAGACAAAGGGCTCTGGGAGGATTCGGGCCGTTGGGACGGCTATGTGGCCAGCAACACAATGTTCACGCTCATCGACCGCAAGGGTGCACCGATGTGTCTCGGCCCGACCCACGAAGAGGTGATCACCGATTATGCTCGTTCGGCGATCCGCTCCCACAAGCAGCTTCCGGTCAACTACTACCAGATCCACACCAAATTCCGCGATGAGATCCGGCCCCGTTTCGGCCTGATGCGCGTCAAGGAGTTCCTCATGAAGGACGCCTACTCCTTCGACGCCGACGAAGAAGGGCTCGATCGATCGTACTCCGCCATGTCGGTAGCCTATCACCGTCTCTTCGCGCGCATGGGGCTCGAGACACTGGTCGTCGAGGCGGATTCGGGCGACATCGGGGGGACGGGATCGCAAGAGTTCATGGTGGCGGCCGATGTGGGCGAAGATTCGGTGATCTTCTGCGCGAAATGTGGTTACTCCGCCAACGTCGAGAAGGCGGTGTCACGAGTTGCTCCTCCCGAGAAGGAAGAGCCGCGGCCGATGCGAGTCGAGGACACGCCGAGTATCAAGACGGTCGACGAGCTCGTCGCTTTCTTCCCCGATGTGCCGCGGCATCGCATGGTGAAGACGATTCATTATTCAGCGGTGCACGCCAGTCACGAGCAAGCGTTGGTCGCCCTTATCCGCGGAGATCAGGAGATCAACGAAGTCAAGCTTCTGAACCAAGCCGGCGGACTCATGCTGCGCCCGGCTACAGAGGAAGAGGTGCGCGCACGCACCGGCGCCGAAGTCGGGTTCGCGGGGCCGGTCGGGCTCGAAGGGGAGATCAAGATCATCGCCGACGAGACTGTTCGGGGCATGGTCAATGTTCTCTGCGGTCTGAACCGAACCGACGCACACGCGCTCGACGTCAACTTCGGCCGCGACTGCCCGGAGCCCGCCTTTGCCGACATCCGCTCGGCGCACGGCGCGGAGCCCTGTGCCAACTGTAGCGAAACGCTGGGCGAGCGGCGCGGTATCGAAGTCGGTCATATTTTCAAGCTGGGGACGAAATACTCGGTCGAAATGGGTGCGACCTTCTTGGACGAGAATGGGAAGTCACAACCGCTCGTGATGGGTTGCTACGGAATCGGCGTCTCCCGCATCGCGGCCGCGGCAGTGGAGCAGCAACACGACGATTGGGGCTGCATCTGGCCTCTTCCGATCGCCCCTTTCGAAGTCGTGGTGATTCCCGCCGATGCGAAGAAGGAGAGTGTCGCTAGCGCGGCGGAAAGGATCTACGCGGAGCTGAACGAAGCCGGGATCGAGGTCGTCATTGATGACCGGAAGATGAAGCCGGGGCCAAAGTTCAAGGACGCCGATCTCATCGGATTCCCTTACAAGATCATCGTGGGCCGAGGGATCGATCGGGACGGAACGGTCGAGGTAAAGGCAAGGACTGGGGAGGCGAGCGAAGATCTTCCGGTCACCGACGTGGTCGACTGGATCGTGGCTCGGGTGGTTGCGGAAAGGCTGAGCGATCTGCCCGGAACTTGATTCTCTGGGGACGCCTCATGGATCCATCTTCCCTGAATGTATTCGTGCGAGATGCGGTGAAACGGAGCGGATGGCGCCGGTGATCTCCGGGTAGGGCTCCAGTCGGGTGTTTACGATTCCCCAGTTCTTGCCGGCGTGGTCGGCGTAGCTGTAG